>JBDTAC010000073.1 GCA_039924845.1 Bacteroidia bacterium | reverse complement strand
TACCTGAACGTGAGGCACGTTTAGCTGAACCATAGGCACGTTTAGCTCATCGTATGACACGTTTACCTGAACGTGAGGCACGTTTACCTGAACGTGAGGCACGTTTATCTCATCGTATGACACGTTTACCTAAACCATAGGCACGTTTAGCTGAACATAAGGCATGTTTAATTTAAAATGTGGAATGATATGCAAATTTGAAAATGTGCGGATGTGCAGATTGAAAAATATGTTTTTGAACGCGCGCAGGCAAGAAAAGAAAAATTCAAGGCTTGGATTTCTCATTTCTTTTAAAAGCCTCACCTAAGTCTTCTCCAAAGGAGAGGACTTTAATTATATCTCCCTTCTCCTTGGAGAAGAGTTGGGGATGAAGCAGTTTTATTCAAAATATGATACTGAAAAATTATTTTTATTGAAAAGCCTTTCAATCAGAAGGCTTTTCTTTTTCGTAAGTTTTATCCTTCGCAAAAAAATATTTACCTAAATTTGAATCCATCTCTATCGATTTTTTATCCTCTTTTAACTGAATTTATGAGAACAGCCATTCGTTTTACTTTTGCCATTTTAGCCATTATTATTTTAATTGTTTTTACGATTCTCAGACCGCTTTACGGATTTAGCACATTAGCCATTTTGTTATTTGGTATTGGTATTTACGATACGTTCCAGAAAAAGCATACCATCCTTCGAAATTTCCCAGTTTTGGGACGTATGCGTTATTTATTAGAATTGATTGGTCCTGAAATTCATCAATATTTTGTAGAATCCAACACAGATGGAAAACCGATTGATAGAAATCACAGAGCCTACATTTACGAAAGAGCTAAACTTCAAAATGAAACGCATCCATACGGCACAGAATTAGATGTAAACGAGGAAAATTTCAAATGGATGCAGCACAGCATTTATCCTGCTGCCGAACTTAAGGAGCACCCCAGAACAATTGTGGGTGGCCCTGATTGTACCCAAAAATATTCTGCCAGTCTTTTTAATATTTCTGCCATGAGTTTTGGTGCATTGAGCAAAAATGCGGTGATGGCACTTAATCTGGGTGCAAAAGCGGGTAATTTTTTTCATGATACCGGCGAAGGAGGAATTTCTGATTACCATCTTCAGGGAGGTGATTTAGTATACGAAGTTGGAACAGGATATTTTGGTTGCCGAACAGAAGACGGTCGTTTTTCTCCTGAAAAACTGAAAGAGAAAGCGGCTATTCCTACGGTAAAAATGATTGAAATAAAAATTTCGCAGGGCGCCAAACCCGGACACGGTGGTGTGTTGCCAGCTGCAAAAAACAACGAAGAAATTGCAAAAATACGAGGCGTTCAACCTTTTACAACAGTTTTGTCGCCTCCCGGACACAGCGCTTTTAATGATGCGCGTGGTTTATTATATTTTGTAAAACAGTTACGTGAATTATCCAATGGAAAACCAATCGGTTTTAAACTCGCTATCGGAAGCAAAGATGAGTTCATAGAAATTTGCCGACAAATGGTAGAAACGGGAATAAAACCTGATTTTATAACCGTGGATGGCGCCGAAGGTGGCACAGGCGCTGCACCAATTGATTTTTCCAATTACGTTGGAATGCCTTGGGAAAATGCACTGATTTTTGTAGTAGATACTTTGAATGGGTTCGATTTAAAAAAAGACATTAAAATTTTGACAGCAACAAAAATTTTTACTGCTTTTGATATTTTCAAAGCTTTGTGCATCGGTGCAGATGTGTGTAATTCGGCACGTGGAATGATGCTGGCGCTGGGATGTATTCAGTCCTTGCGTTGCGATACCAATAAATGTCCTACAGGAGTTACTACCAACCAACCTGGTTTAATGCGTGGATTAGTAGTTTCCGATAAATGGGAACGTGTTAAAAATTACCAGGAACAAACCATGAACGATTTTCTGGAATTGTTTGCAGCAGCAGGTTGCACGGAATTAAGCCAACTCAACAGAAATTTAATTTACAAAAAAGTGAATGCCGAAATTAAATCCTACAACGTTTTATATCCAACAGTAGTTGCGGGAACTTTTTTAAATACATCTCGCTAAAAGGCAAACTGCAAATTATCTGTTTCACAAAAACTAATTTATAAAAAACACGTTTGAAAAAATATTTTTTCAAACGTGTTTTTTATAAAGGTAGAAACAAAGAGATTTATTATCTTCCTCCTTCTCTACTATGTTCTTGTTCTCTTGGTTGAGCAGCATGTTCTTGAGGCTGTCTTCTTTCTTGTTGTTGATTAACTTGTTTTGGGGCAGCAGCATGATGTTCAGGTTGTCTTCTTTCTTGTTGTTGATTAGTGTGTTTCGGAGCTGTAGCTTGGTGATGTACAGCGTTTCTCTGAACACGATTCTGCGTTGGAGTAGGAGATTGTTGTTTGGTTCTATTACCATTTGCAGGACTCGCTTGATGCGTTTTAATTGCTGCATTATGAACAGGTTGCTTACTTGCTCTGCTCGTGGATGTTGAAGCAGGATGCCCTTTATTTACTGAATAAAGTTCGTTTCTATTTTTACTTGCGGCCTGTTGATGTGATAATTGTCTGGAAGTGGGCTGAATATGCTTTTCTTTCATCGCTACTTGTTCATTTGCAGATGGACGTCTCGCAACTCCTCCTACTCCATTAAAGCTGGAATGGTTAACTTCAACATTATTAATATTGGTTCTATCTACGTAAGTATTGTGGATGACAGTTACATTTACGTTACTTACTGCTGTGTTATAACGAAAATGCTGTCCTTCCCAGCGTCCGCCGTAATATCCTTCACCGTTATATCCATTTCCATAACATACTCCGCCGTAAAAACCAACATTTTCTCCCCAATAACCAGCACTCCAGCCATAATAGCCACCTTCAAAACCCCAATAACCGGGCGTCCATAAAAAGCCAACTTGTGCTGGATAAATCCATACTCCGGGTACCCAATAATATCCTTCGATACCATAAGCCCAATATCCAGGCTCCCAAACATACCCATCAACAGGGCAAGGAGGTTGCACATATTCAGGCATTTCTGGTGGTGCAATCTGAATTTGCACACTTGCACTAACCTGCGCATAAATAGTTTCACTACCAAATAGGAAAGAAGATAGTACGATCATTACAATTGTGATTTTTTTCATAGTATTTTCTTATAATTATTTATTTGATCTTATAATTTTTATTGACATTAAATGATGTCTTTACCTCTTATCAGGCGCAACAAGATTGCGACGATTGCAATTATCAGAAGGATGTGAATAACAGCTCCTACATTGAAAGCAAAAAAGCCAATAAACCAAGCAATGATAAAGATTATCGCGATGATATATAATAGATTGTTCATTGTTATATATATAAGTGAAAATTATTTTTTAAGAAATACTTTTTTTAACCGGAACTTTACGTTGCGTACTAAAAATCTATATCAAACGAAAGAGCCACAGAATAAATAATACTAAGGCGATAACAAGAAGTACATTTACCAATCCTCCCAATCCCCAACCACCAGAAAGAATCGCCAATAGCCATAGAATTAGCAATATCGTAATGACCAGCCAAAAAAGACTACGCGCATTGCTTGAATAATTATCTCCTTGATCTAAACGTTCACGCATTGTTTTAACTTTCGGGATATTCGCAGAAACAATCTCAGGCATATTTGTAGATAGCACATGTGGATTTACAACTGGTTTGCTGTTTGTAGCCGTTACGAGTCTTACGTTTTGTTTTTTAACCGCAATTGGCATCACCGCATTTCCTCTGTCAACTTTCACAACTATCGGCGCAATAACTTGTGGTGAAACAGCCAACATTTGTTTCGTATAAACAGGCTTTTTTGCTTGCTGCGTTACTGTTGATTTCTTGTAAACATTATCAACATAATATCCACTTCTATAGTGGCGCTTTGTTATGGAGATTAATCGGTTGCCACAAGAAGAAAGCAAAATGCTTGCACCAATAAATAAAAGAATAGATGAGGATAATTTTTTCATAGTTTGTAAGTGTTTAAATGGTTAAAAATAATTACGAAGCAAAAGTGCGCTACTTTATTTATAGAAGTATTACACAAAATCGGATATAAGTTACATTATTCACAGATTTGTCGTTTCAAATTTTGCAATGACTTTGAATAAAAAAAGCACCATGTTATAACACAGTGCTTTTTTAAGAACTAACGGAAATTTAGTTATTCAGTGCATGATGCTTTGCATCTTGTCTTTGTCCTTTACTTGCAAGATGAATGTGTCCTTGCGCTTTAATTGTACACTGGGCAGCTTTTTCGTGGTTTCCTTCTGTATGGCACTTTGCCGCTTCCAAGTGATTTTTTGCTGCTGCTTCACAATGAGATGCAATCTCTTTGTGGTTTTCAATACCTTTTTGATTTTCAGTAGTAGATCCTTTTTGGTTCTCTGCTTTAACTGGATTTGATGTAGTTGTCATTTTTTTAGGATTTATTTTGTAACTGAATTATTACGATACAAAGGTGCCGATGTTTCTATACGTAAGCGTTACACAATCTTGTAAATGATTTGCATAATTCACGGGATCAATACAGATGAAAGGAGAATGAAAAAATAAAAAAGAAGTTACATCCTTTCTATGTACCAATTCAATTGCTTTTCCGTTTCTTGTTGTCGTAGAACTGTGGTAATAATCTTTTTCAGACGTATGAAAGCAGTTTCACTTTTTACCACATAATCAGTTGCTTTATGGTGCATACAGTTAACAGCCACATTAATTTTATCTTGAGAGGACAGCATGATAACAGGAATATTCGGATTAAATTCTTTTATTTTATCCAGTGTTTCTATTCCGTTTATTGCATTTTTATCAATGCCATCCAAGTGGTAATCTAAAATAATTACATCTGGATTGTGCGCTAAGTTCTCTATGCAAAGTTCCCCCGTTGCAAACATTTCAATATTAAAATCAGCATGTTCTAAAAACTCAATTTCAAGTGATTTTAAAAACACCGCATCGTCATCTACCAAAAAAAGGTTTATTTTATTATTGTTTTTCATTCTTTTTTGTTTTTAATTATATTAAATTCTTCTTCCAATTCAAGACATGCTTGCGTGCATATATTTTCGAGCTGCAAAACCAAATCAGATATGTTATCTGCTTGTTGCTGATTGCGGGCATATTCATGTACTTTTTTTGCCATATTTTCAAAGTCTGCACTGATGCCCATAATTGAAAAAGAGGGAATCATTTTGTGCACTGAAGCTTGTAATAAATTCCAATCTTTATTTTGCAAACTCGTTTTCATGGCACTAATCAGTGGCGGTGTTTGTTCTAAATAAAGCGATATCATTTCCATCATCAATGTTGGATTAGATTTGGTACGATGGGTTAAATAATTTAAGTCTATACATTTTGTTTTTTTGCTCTTGTTCTCTTTTTGATCATCCTGTTTTATAGATATCGTTTTTCTTACCGAGCTAATTATTTTATTGTATAATATCCTTTCGTCAACAGGCTTTGAAATATAATCATTCATACCAACGGCTTTGCACTTTGCTAAATCAACCGTAGTTACATCGGCTGTTAAAGCAATTATTGGAATTTTTAAATTCATTTTATTTCGGATGTATTCAGTTGCCTCAAAGCCATTCATTTCGGGCATTTGCAAATCCATCAAAATAATATCGTACGATTGTGTCTTTAGTTTTTCAATCGCTATTTTTCCATTATCTGCAATGTCTGGTTCAAAACCAAAATCATCAAACAGCGTTTTCATTAATAATTGATTAAGCGCAATGTCTTCAACCACCAATACTTTTATGTTCTTAACGTCAGTATCTAATTCCACTAAGTTGTTTTCTAATTCAGCTGCTGCATTTGTTTTTAAAAAAGGCAATATAAAACTAAATGTAGAGCCTTCGCCCATTTTACTTTCCACACGTATAGTACCTCCCTGCGGTTCTACCAGTTGTTTAACAATGGCAAGTCCTAAACCCGTTCCTCCATATAATCTGGACGTGCCACTGGTTGCTTGTTGAAAATTTTCAAAAATATTTTTTATTTTATTTTCCGTTATTCCAATTCCTGTGTCTTTAACGGCAAATTCTACTTTTATTTTTTCATTGTCTTCATATACTAAACGAACACTCACTGTTATTTTTCCTTCAGTTGTAAACTTTACGGCATTGCTTACCAAGTTTAAAATAATTTGATGCAGGCGCACAGGGTCACCCGCCAATACGTCGGGAATATTAGTATCGTACTCCTTAACTAATTCTAAATTTTTTTCCTGAATTTTAGTTTCAAACAAATGCAACATAGCGGAAATAGACGATGCCAATTTAAAAGGAATGTGCTCGAAGTTCATTTTTCCAGCATCTACTTTTGCCAAATCAAGTATGTCGTTAATAAGCACAACTAAAGCATCACCGCTCACTTTTATTGCCGATAAATATTCTTTTTGTTTGGACGATAAATCTGTTTTCAATACCACTTTAGTAAAACCAATAATGGCATTCATAGGTGTACGAATTTCATGACTCATATTCGACAAAAATTGCTGCTTCGCTTTTACCGCATCTTCTGCAATACGAGTAGCGCTTTCTGCTTTACGTTTTGCTTCTTCAGCAATTTCTGTAGCTAACTCGGCGAATATTTTTGCTTCCAATAATTCGGTTGCAATTCTTTTTTGGTCGGTAACATCTCTCGCAACAATTACCACACCTAATACATTGCCTTTGTCATCTTTATAGACAGAACCGTTAAATAATACATCGGTAAGTTTCCCATCTTTATGACGAAGTGTTAATGGAGAATCGGCAACTGAACCTTTCGCAAAAACTTCCTGATACACCTCACGAGCCTTTTGTGGTTCCGTAAAATAATTAAAGAAATCTGTACCTGTAAGCTCTTTGCGAGTTAGTCCTGTAATATTTGCCGTTGCTTCATTCATATCCGTAATTTTACCTTTCGTATTGATGGTAACCAATGGATCACGACTGGCTTCTATAAGACTAAGTGAATATTGAGAAGCTAATTTTGCAACATAACTAAATGCTTCCAATTCTTTATTTGCAATTTCTCTTCTTTCTTTTTCTTTGTTTTGAAAAAGAAGTTCTACGTCAGCAATAACTAATTCTGCTGCACGTTTTTCTTTTTCATCATTTTGAAAAGCAAGTTCTTTGTTGGCAACGATTAACTCATCGGCACGTTTTCCTTTTTCTTCGTTTTGAAATGCTAGTTCTTTGTTGGCAATGATTAACTCATCGGCACGTTTTCCTTTTTCTTCGTTTTGAAATGCTAATTCTTTGTTGGCAATGATTAACTCATCGGCTTTTCTAACCGTAATATCTCTGATAGTAATCACAACTCCTTCTACATTTCCTTTGTTGTCTTTAAAAACCGAACCATTACACAATACAGGAGTTTCTTTTCCATCTTTTATGGTAAGTGAATAATTTTTTATAATCCCTTTGGCAAATATTTGTTCGTAAGCTTTTCGTGCTTTTTCGGGTTCAGTAAAATATTTTAAAAAGTCGGTACCAATAATCTCGTCCCTCAATTTTTCTGTAGTCTTCAGCGTAACTTCGTTTACATCTAAAATCTTACCAATGGGATTTACCACAAATAAAGAATCTAAACTTGCTTCCATCAAACTTCTACCGTACTCAGATTTTTCTCTTTTTAGTTTCTCCATTCTATTTTCTTATAACGTCGAATTCCCAATTTCTTCAATTGTATTTTGCCTTTTCTCTTTTAACTGTTTAAAGTGAGAGGGAGAAAATCCTGTGATTTTTTTGAATTGATTAGACAAATGTGCTACACTGCTGTAATGCAATTTATAGGATATTTCCGTGAGATTAAGTTCATCGTACAGCAAAAATTCTTTTACTCTTTCAATTTTATGAATAATGATAAATTGCTGTATGGTTATGCCTTTCACTTCCGAAAAAATATTGGACAAATAAGTATAATCGTATTTTAATTTTTCACTTATGTAATCCGAATAATTCACTTCCGGCAAATCATCTGAATGATGAATCATCTCGATAATTAGATTTTTTACTTTTTCAATCAAAATCGCTTTTTTGTCGTCCATCAGCTCCAAACCTGATTTAAGTAAGGCGATATTCAAATCCTCTCGCAATTCAGCAGAAATAGTTTCCATGATTTCGATTTCACCTAAATCAACAATAATAAAATGAAGTCCGAGTTTTTTCAACTCTTCTTTGACCAGCATCTTACAGCGAAGGCTGACCATATTTTTAATGTAGAGTTTCAAATTTGAGAGTTATTAATTTGCGTTTTTATCAAGATACGTATTATTTACCAAGCCCACCCGAGATTCTTTCACAATATCTATTTTAATTTTGATAAAAGTAGAGAAGTCGAAATACCAGATATTTTAATACCAATTATTATTTCGACAAAGCTGAGCAATAACAAATCAATATTCTTACATAACTAAGAAGGAAAGTTACATAAATCACACATTTTAAACAAATAGGAACCTTTACATCTTTGAGCACTTGTTACTGAGATCGTCGTTACTCATCTTCTTTTAAGAACCCATTTACTACAATAAACTCTTCGTATTCTTTACTAAAAGCTTTTTTTGAATGATGTGCTTTTTGATTGTAAATATATCTGAAATAGCCATTTTAGGATTTTGTAAAAACAACAAATGAATATGATCAGGCATACCATTAATAATTCTGACAGTACAACCATTATCTATCAATTGTTGGCGCATATAGCTATATATTTTTATTTCAACAAAAGAACTAATTAATGGGATACGAAATTTAGTAGCAAAAATAACATGAAGTCCTATTTTGTTATATGAATGCGACATTTCTAGACGTGTTTGTTAAACCGTTTAAACGGTTATTTCAATATTTTATTTCTATTAGCCCACGATTTAAATCGTGGGCTATAAATCGTGGATAACAATCCATAAAATTATTTTAATTTTGCAAAAATATTTTTTCAGTGGAAAATAAATACGACATCATTATTGTAGGCGGAGGAATTGTTGGTTTGGCTTCGGCTTATAAAATCAATTTAAAATTTCCTCAAAAAAAAATTCTTGTTCTTGAAAAAGAAAAAGAAGTAGCTGCACATCAAACCGGGCATAATTCGGGCGTTATTCATTCCGGAATTTATTACAAACCAGGTTCGTATAAAGCAAAAAATTGTGTGGATGGAAGACGTGAATTGGTTGCTTTCGCGAAGGAACATAAAATTGCACACGACATCTGCGGAAAATTAATTGTGGCAACGCATCAATCGGAATTGGCGCATATGAACAAAGTTTTCAATAACGGTTTGGCAAACGATGTAGAAGGAATCGAAAAAATAAATCGCGACAAGATAAAAGAGATTGAACCTTTTTGCGAAGGCATCGAAGGAATTTGGGTCCCTTGCACCGGAATCATTGATTACTCCGAAGTTACTCGAAAATACAGAGAATTAATCGAAAATAAATTTCCGGGAAGTAAAGTTTTGACAGGAGAAGAAGTAAAAGCGTTTGAACACCACGAGAATTACACAAATGTCATCACTCAAAAAAATATTTTTTCGGGCAGCTATATTATTACTTGCGCGGGATTGCAATCCGATCGCATCGCGAAAAAAGAAGGCACGAAAACAGATGCTGCCATTGTTGGTTTCAGAGGCGATTATTTTGATTTATCTGAAAAAGGAATGCACAAAGTGAAAAATTTAATTTATCCGGTTCCCAATCCGAAATATCCGTTTTTGGGTGTTCATTTTACACGAATGATTCACGGTGGCGTGGAATGCGGACCGAATGCGGTTTTTGTTTTTAAACGCGAAGGTTACGGAAAAACAGATTTTTCATTACGCGATACTGCCGAAGCATTTAGTTTTGGCGGAACCTGGAAATTTTTTGCCAAGAATATGAAATTCGGTTTGGACGAATACCGCGGCGCTTTTTCGAAAAAATATTTTTTGAAACGCTTGCGCACACTAATTCCTGATTTGCAAATGGACGATATTGTTCCGGGAAGAGCGGGTGTTCGCGCAATGGCATTGGCTCCCGAAGGTGAAATGATTGACGACTTTAAAATTGAACATCGCGGAAACGCCATTCATATTTTAAATGCGCCTTCTCCGGCGGCAACGGCATCGCTGGCAATTGGAAGTGCAGTGTGTGAAATGGCAGTTGAAAAATTTAATCTTTCCTAAAAAATATTTTTTCAAGGAGAAAAAACGCATTCGAAAAATTATTTTTTCGACGCTTAAAAAAGATACCCGTATTTCTTTTTCAGAAAATCGCTATTCGTACCTTTTTTCTTTTTCAAATCGGTGCTGTAAATAAGCATTATTTCATGCGATCCGTTGTTGTAAAGATGCAGTGGCGAAGTTACCAAATCGTATGAATAACTAACTTGAAAATTTGTTTTAACCGTTACGCCAGCTTGTAATGAAATAGCATCTTGCATGATGTAACACAAACCAATAAACATTTTTTCTTTGTAGTGCATTCTCAAACTGTAATCTACTAAAAATGGTGCGCCACCAACATAATTAATAAAAAGTGTGTGTTCAAAAATATAATCGGGATTGACGGAGAAATTATATCCTATAGAAGAATAATAATGAGGTGCGAAAGCAACTTTGGCATCAGAAGCTTTGAAACGTTCCGTGCCTTGCAATAAATTCGACATACTTAATCCGAAATGATAGCGATCATTGTACAAATAAATCCCAGCTCCTGCATCGGGCGCCCATGATTTATCGGTTAAAGCCTGATTGACGGATGGATCTTGGCTATTGTGTATCGTCATTAAGCCGCCATCTAAAAAATATTCGGTCATCGATCCAGATAATCCAAAAGATAATTCAGCATCGTTAAATTTTATGTGATAGGCGTAATCTAACATGTAATTAGTACGCGTGGTTGGTCCTGTTTGATCTACATAAATACAAGCTCCCGCACCCATTTTTCCATTCATAAAACGGCTGTTTAAGGTGAGTGTTTTGGTAACAGGCGCACCATCAAATCCAACCCATTGCAAACGATAATCAGTACGTATATCAATCAATTTTTTTGTTCCTGCTATAGCAGGATTAAAAAATAAATCATTGGCTCTAAACTGAGTATAATAAGGTAATTGCTGTGCAAAATTACTTAAAGAATACAGAAAAAAAGCACTTAGGAAAATTATTTTTTTCATCCTTTAATTATCTAATAATTGTTACAGACCCATGATATTTACCAGTTCCATTGCCTGGATCCAAAATATAATAATACGTTGCGGAAGGCAAATTATTATTATCTGTTCCGAGACCTCTCCAAGAATTTTGATAATCATTCGCATGAAAAACAAGTTTGCCATAACGGTTGTAAACATCCAACACATTGTTCGGGCATTGCCAAATATTACCGATGAACCACGTATCATTTACACCATCACCATTGGGCGTAAACGTATTGTAAAAAACAAGTTTCGAATCGGGTATCACAAAAACCGTAACAGTATCCGATCCAATGCAACCATTTTGCTCTCCGTATAAAATATATTGCGTGGTAACAATTGGCTCTGCTTGCGTTATTGCCGTGTTCGGAGATGATAAATTGTTTGCTGGAGTCCAAGAATAAATAGAAGCTCCCGAACCGGTAAGCGTTACATTTTGCCCTTCGTTAATCGTAACGTTAGCGCCTGCTTCCACAGCAGGTGGTGATTTCACGGTTATTGTTACAATAGATGTTTCTGGCGGACAAGTAGTGCTATTGATAATTAAAGTATATGTTGTTGTTGTGCTTACCGTAGCCGTTGGATTAGGAGCCGCGGCATTATTTAGTCCAGTTGCAGGAGACCAATAAAAAGTAATTCCGCCAGCACTTGAATTTGCCGAATTTCCCAATTGTGCTGGTTGATTTTTACAAACAGAAGTATCTCGTCCTGCTCCCATATAATTTACTTGATACAAACTGACCGTTACAGAATCTGTCGCGCGATTACCTAAGGAATCAACAACAGTCAAATAATATTTCGTAGTACTTGTCGGGCTTGCTTTCGGATTCGCAATGTTGTTCTGATTCAGCGAAGCAGAAGGTGTCCAAAGATAATTATAAGGAGCCCTTCCTCCTGTTGCTGTTGGACTTCCGCCAATTGTAACTGAATCGCCAAGGCAAATTGTTTGATTGCTTCCTGCACTGACAACCAATTGAGCATTTGCATTCGTAGCAAACACGAGCATCAAAAAACAAAAAATGGAACTAAAAAAATGTCTTGTTTTAATTTCTATCATACGTACTTTCCTTGTTTTTTGAGCAGGACAAATATAATAAAATCTTTGTAAAAAAAACAGAGTGAAAATCCATTTTTCAACAGTTTTTGCTCCCTTATGTGGATAACTTTTTTGAGAGGTTTATTAAAAGCGGTTCGAAAAAATATTTTTCTGAACCTTTTATTAATCGCTTGCTTTTTGATAAAAAGCAAGCAATTCAACCGCCTGTTTTGCTTCTTTTACATCATGTACACGCAAAATAGTTGCGCCGTTTAATAAAGCAATAGTGTTTAAAGATGTGGTTGCATTCAAGGATTCGGCAGCAGAAATATTCAACACGTTTTGAATCATTGATTTACGAGAAACTCCAACCATTAAAGGAAATCCGAACGATTTAAATTCATTCAAATATTTTAGCAATTGGAAATTATGCGAATTATTTTTCCCGAAACCAAAACCTGGATCCAAAATTATTTTTTCAAGACCTAATTTTTTAAGCAAAAAAAGTCGCTCCAAAAAATATTTTTTCACTTCCTCCAAAACGTTTTCATATTGCGGATTTTCTTGCATCGTTTCGGGTATACCTTGAATGTGCATCAACACGTACGGAACATTTAATTTTGCTACTGTTTCAAACATTTTTGGATCCATCTTTCCGCCAGAAATATCATTAATCATATTGGCACCTTCAGTAACGGCTTTTTTTGCCACTTCGGCACGAAAAGTATCTACAGAAATTATTTTTTTCGGATGGTTTTTTCGTACGTATTCAATTACTGGAAGCAAGCGTTTTAATTCTTCTTCTTCCGATACAAATACAGCTTTTGGTCGTGTGGAAACGGCTCCGACATCAATCATATCAGCACCTTCCAGAAATATTTTTTCGACCTGTTCGAAAAATTTTTTTTCAGAAAAATAATTTCCTCCATCGTAAAACGAATCGGGCGTAACGTTTAAAATACCCATCACGACGGGACTTGATAAATCAAGAACGCACACGCCGAAATCGAGCATTTTTTTTTCTGAAAAAACTGTATCTTGTGCACTCATTTACACGGCAAATTTACATGAATACTACTTCCATTCAATTTGATGCAGCCATCAAACAATGCAAAGATATTTTTATTAAGAAGATGAAAGACTATGGAAGCGCGTGGCGGATTTTACGCCCGAGTTCTCTCACCGATCAAATTTTTATCAAAGCACAACGCATCCGAAGCATCGAAGATAAAGGTACGCAAAAGGTGGGAGATGACATTAAATCGGAATACATTGGAATTGTGAATTATTGCGTAATTGCCTTGATACAATTAGATTTGCTAAATGATGAACGCATGGAATTAAGCGCGGAAGAAATTTCACCTTTGTACGATAAATATGCGTTTGCCGCGAAAAATTTAATGGAAAATAAAAATCACGATTACGGAGAAGCATGGCGCGACATGCGAACCAGCTCTTTAACGGATTTAATTTTGATGAAACTTTTGCGCGTAAAACAAATAGAAGATAACAAAGGCGCAACGCTTATATCAGAAGGAATTGACGCCAATTACTACGATATGATTAATTATGCTATTTTTGCACTGATAAAAATAAGCGCTTAAAAAATTATTTTTTTGACGATGAGAATTCTTGTTAACATTTGTCGGATTTTTGTGGGGATATTGTTCATTTTTTCGGGCTTTATCAAAGCAAACGATGCTTTAGGATTTGCCTATAAATTAGAAGAATATTTTGCCGCTTTCCACATTGAATGGCTCGTTCCTACAGCACTTTTTTTAGCCATCCTCATTTGTATTTTCGAAATGTTATTGGGATTTATGCTGTTGCTCGGCGCGCGTATTAAAACAACTATGTGGCTATTGGTTTTAATGATTGTCTTTTTTACCTTCCTTACTTTTTACACCGCGTACTATCACAAAGTAACCGAATGTGGCTGCTTTGGCGATGCCATTCCGATGACTGCTTGGCAATCCTTCGCAAAAAACATTTTATTATTAACGATGATTGGTATTCTGTTTTTTCAGAAAAAAAACATCCACCCTTTGCTCGTTAAAACTGGCGAAAACGTTGCCGTTATTATTTTCGCATTGTGTTCCTTAGGATTTCCATTATATACGTATAATTATCTTCCAGTAATTGATTTTCGTCCGTATAAAGTAGGAACCAATATTTTAGAGCAAACCAAAGGTACACCCGACGTTTTGAAATATTATTACACCTTAAAAAATAAAAAATCAGGCGAAACAAAAGAGTTTGATGCTTGGCCAAAAAACTGGGATACTGAATGGGATTATGTGAGCAATCGCACGGAAGTGGTAACAAAAGGAAAGCAAGCAGCCATACTCGATTTTAGTATCTCGGATGCGATCGGAGATGATTTGACAGATACTATTATGAACAATCCGAATTATAATTTTTTATTGATTGAATACGATTTGGATAAAGCCAATATAAACGTTCAAAATAAAATAAATGATTTTGCCGCTTTGTGCGATGAAAATAAAATAAAATTTGCAGCACTCACGGCATCCGACAATGAAAAGATAAAAAATTTCAGACATCAAGTACAAGCAGCGTATCCTTTTTATGCCACCGACGGAACGGTATTAAAAACGATGATTCGCTCCAATCCTGGATTAATATTATTAAAAAAAGGAGTCGTGATTGCCATGTGGCATTTCCATTCCATACCATCATTTAGTGAAATTAAAACAACTTATTTGAAAGCACAGTGACCACATTTATTATAAAAAAAATAGTGTACGGATTGCTCGTACTGTTGGGAGTAATCACAGTTATTTTCATCTTATTTAATGTCTTACCTGGCGACCCAGCTCGGATGATGCTCGGACAAAGAGCCGACCAAGCTTCGATTGATGCCATTAACAAAGATTTGGGACGCGATAAACCGATTCAAGTTCAATTTTTTATGTACCTCAACGATTTATCGCCTATTTCCATCAACGACGATAAAAATCCGAATGATTTTATTTACCTCGATCCAGCAAAATATTCCTCTTACGAAAAACTATTTCAGGTATCAAAATCAAAAGTCATTATACTAAAATATCCATATTTAAGGCGCTCCTATCAAAGCAAACGAAAAGTAAGCGAAATCATTGCTGCCACACTTCCAGAAACTGCTGTATTGGCTTTTGCTGCCATTCTTTTTGCCTCCGTCGTCGGCATTATTCTCGGTATTTTTTCAGCAATAAAAAAAGATTCTTGGTTCGACCATTCCTCGCTCGTTTTTTCTATTCTCGGAATGTCTGGTCCCTCTTTTTTTATCGGACTTATTTTCGCCTGGATATTCGGATACGTACTTCATAAATATACTGGATTGAATACCGTCGGGAGTTTATATACAATTGACGATTACGGAAATGGACAAGTACTCGATTTGAAAAATTTAATTTTGCCAGCACTAACTTTAGGAATTCGTCCTTTGGCAATTATAGTACAGCTTACGCGAAGTTCTTTACTCGATGTTTTATCGCAAGATTACATCCGAACTGCTAAAGCAAAAGGCTTAAGTTTTTATAAAATCATTGCAAAACATGCTTTAAAAAACGCACTAAATCCTGTTATTACAGCTATTTCTGGCTGGTTTGCCAGTTTAATGGCAGGTGCTGTTTTTGTAGAATATATTTTCGGCTGGAAAGGTATCGGAAAAGAAGTGGTGGATGCACTCGAAAAATACGATTTGCCCGTAGTAATGGGCGTAGTGCTGGTTACAGCACTGATATTTGTCGTAATAAATATTTTTGTAGATATTATTTACGGCATTTTAGATCCGCGTGTGAGAGTTCAATAATTTCTTTTTATGGGACGAAAAAAAATAGTGTGCGGAAATTGGAAAATGAATTTGCTTCCCGACGAAGTAAATTTTTTACTTCAAAAAATTATTTTTTTACTCAAGGAAAAACCAGCGCCAAATATTGAAAAAATAATCGCTCCTCCTTTTATTTACCTGAATGGGATCTCAAAAAAATTAGACGAATTAATTCTATCTGCACAAAATTGTTCTTCCGAAAAAAATGGCGCTTTTACTGGAGAAATTTCAGCAAAAATGCTTTATTCCGTGGGTGTACAAAATATAATCATCGGACATTCTGAACGTAGAAATTATTTTTTTGAAACACATGAAATTCTTACAAAAAAAGTAAATCGTTGCCTCGAAAATAATCTACAACCTATTTTTTGTGTTGGCGAAAAATTAGAAGAAAGAAATTCTAATCTACAATTTGAAATTGTAGAAAAACAATTAAGAGAAAGTCTTTTTCATTTGGATAAAAATCATTTTTCAAAGCTCATAATTGCTTACGAACCTGTTTGGGCAATCGGAACAGGAGTTACCGCGACAAGCGAGCAAGCACAAGAAATGCATCAACACATTCGGAAAATTATTTCCGAAAAATACGGTAAGGAAATCGCGGAACAAATTTCTATTTTGTATGGCGGAAGTTGCAATGCAGCAAACGCAAAAGAATTATTTTCTTGCGCCGATATTGACGGTGGATTAATTGGTGGCGCTTCGCTGAAAGCCGAAGATTTTGTTCAGATTATTCATTCCTTTTAATCGTTGCATTTTGAATTATATTGAATTTGATTTTTCGGTAAAAACGCCTGCTCCTGCAAGCGATATTTTAATCGCAGAGCTCGCCGATATTGGTTTTGAAAGTTTTGTAGAAACCGAAAATGGTTTCTTGGCTTACGTTTCTGAAAAAGATTTTTCGGAAGAAAAAACAGCTGATCTTATTGCTTCAAAAAAATATTTTTTCGACTTCAGTTTTCAGCAAAAAAACATTCCCGATAAAAATTGGAATGAAGAATGGGAACATAATTATCATCCTGTTATTGTGAGTGAAAATTGTGTTATTCGCGCTCCTTTTCACGCTCCCAAAAATATGAAATACGAAATTATCATCGAGCCAAAAATGGCGTTCGGAACGGGACATCACGACACCACTTTATTGATGATGCGCGCATTGCTAAAATTATCACTCGATAAAAAAAATATTTTAGACATGGGCTGTGGAAGCGGCGTATTGTCCATAATGGCTTCTAAACGCGGCGCAGCAACAGTCTTTGCAGTGGATATTGATGAATGGTCGTACAAAAACACACTTGAAAATACCGTAATCAACAATACTAAAAATGTGGATGTTTGTAAAGGAGATGCGCAAATTTTGGCAGACAAAAAATTTGATATTATTTTAGCAAATATTAATCGGAATGTATTATTGGACGATATGAAAATTTATTTTTCGGCGCTCGAAAAAAATGGCGATTTATTAATGAGCGGATTTTTAAAACAAGATGCGGAAACCTTGAAAACAAAAGCCTTCGAAACAGGCTTTATTTTTCAAGAAGAAGTATCCGAAAACAATTGGTTATTTTTGCACTTTTCAAAAAAATAATTTTTCAATCATGAAAAAATTCAACTTTATTATTGCACTTTTTATCGGATTGTTTTTCATTCATCCGAATGCAAATGCACAAAGCAAACTGGTTCAATTTACCTCTGATCCAGTTAAATTTCTGAGCGAATTGCACGACTTTTTCGAAAGCGGAAACGGCAACAAAAAAGAAATAAAAACATACATGGAGCAATTTACCATATCGTGGAATGCGCCTAAATTTACCGATAAATACAAACAAGCAGCTTATGATGTATGTAATTTAATGTTAAAAAAACGCATGCGCCCTTTTCCTGATTTTAAAAATTATTTAGATGCACTGAATAATTTTGTCAATTCTGGACAATCTGATAAAAATTTTGAAGTATGGCAAGCTACCTTGCACAGCATGCTGACGGGCAGAACAATCAAAAATTATACTGACTTTGTCGTGATGAGCGCGAACCTCTTTGGCTCCAATACTTTTTATACTTCGCCCACTTACAAATGGAGTTCGAGCACCAGTAATTATCAAATGGTTTATGAAAACGAGGTTCCAAAAATTATTTTTCCAAGCGCTAATTTGCGCTGCTTAAATGAACGCTCTGATAGTACTTTTATTTACAATACAAAAGGCGTTTTCTATCCTTTGACGAATAAATGGGACGGTTATGGAGGGAAAGTAGATTGGTCGCGAGATAGTTTGGATGCGAATACTATTTTCGCACAATTAAATACATATCACATCATTCTGAAAACAGGCGGTTACACGGCAGATTCTGTTATTTTTTATCAAAAAAAATATTTTGATAAGCCACTTATCGGAGTGTTAAACGACAAAGATGTGGCAGAAGCAAAAGGTGTTAATTCTTTTCCGCGTTTTGATTCGTATAACAAGCGTTTCTCAATTAAAAATATTGCTCCGAATGTGGATTACGATGGAGGTTTTTCGATGAGAGGCGGAAAATTTATTGGCTCTGGAAGTGCTACTGAAAATGCTTATTTGTATTTTAAAAGAAACGATTCTATTTTTATTGTTGCTTCCGCGAAAAGTTTTGACATCCGTAAAGACCGAATTCTTTGTCCAGAAACAGCCATAAAAATGATTTTGGATACCGATTCTATTTATCATCCGAATTTAGAAATGCGTTACATCATTGCCACCAAACACTTAACATTTATCCGCACAGATGAAGGAGTTTCAAAAACACCGTATTCTGATACGTATCATAATGTGGATATGTACTTCGAATATTTATCTTGGAAAACAGATGAGCCAAAAATTGATATGGAAATGTTACCAGGAAACTCTCAAGGTGTTGCGGATTTTGCATCCACAAATTATTTTAAACGCGATTTGTACGATAACATCCAAGGACAAGCGAATGTTAGTCCGTTGATTACGATTGCCGGTTACTCCAAATCTTTGGGCGGATCGCGCGATTTTTTAGGCGATAATTTAGCCGGATTTATGGGACATACTGCGGATGACATTCACCCTTTATTAATCCAATTAGCGAGCATGGGCTTTTTGACATTTAATACGGGAAATGATCAAATTCACTTGAAAGAAAAACTATTCAAATACATTACTGATAACGCCGGTCGAACAGATTACGACGTACTTGATTTTCACTCTGTGAACCGAGGACAAATAAATGCCAGCATGAATTTGTTGAATTACGACATCACGATCCACGGCGTAGCTGGTATTTTGTTAAGCGATTCTCAGAATGTTTATATTTTTCCGAAGGACTCGGAAGTAGTTTTGAAGAAAAATAGAAACTTTACTTTTGCCGGAATAGTGCACGCTGGGCGCTTTGATTTTTTCGGAAAAGTATTTTCATTTGAGTACAATGATTTTAAAATCAATTTAACCAATGTAGATTCGCTTCGCTTGAAAGCCGAATCATTTGATGCAGACCCTTATGGACAACATCGCTTAGTTCCTGTAAAAACGGTTATTCAAAATATCAATGGAGAATTATTTATTGATAATCCTGCCAATAAATCAGGCGTAAAAGATTTTGCGAAATATCCTATTTTCAAAAGTAACAAGGATGCGTATGTGTATTACGACAAGCGATCAATTCAAAAAGGCGCCTATAAAAAAGACAAATTTTATTTTCATTTAAAACCATTTACGATTGACAGTTTAGATAATTTCACAAATGCAAGTTTGCATTTTCAAGGTGATTTTGTTTCAGCAGGAATTTTTCCTCAGTTTGCAGAACAACTTACGCTTCAAAAAGATTATTCGCTTGGATTTATTCGCTCTACTCCTCCTGATGGATTTGCCGTGTATGGCGGAAAAGGTGTTTTCAAAAATCAAATTAAACTCAGCAACCAAGGTTTGAGAGGCGATGGAACCGTAGATTATGTAACTTCTACAACAACATCCAACAATTTTATTTTTTATCCAGATTCCACCAATACAATTGCTCAAAATTTTGATATAAAAGAACAAAAAACAAATCCACAATTTCCTCAAGTTCACGGGCAGCACGTCCGGATACACTGGGTTCCTATATTGGATGTAATGGATGCGAGCAATAAAAAAGATTCTGTTTTTCAATGTTTCAACGGACAATCTACCTTTTCAGGGAAATTTAGTTTAACGCCAAAAGTGCTCACCGGAAATGGAAAAGCCGATTTTTCTGGTGCTGAATTAACTGCAGTCAAAACAAATTTTTTACAGCACGAGATGCTTTCGGATACGGCCGATTTTCAACTCAAAGCACTTGACACCGCAAATCTTGCTTTTACCACCACCAACGTGAATGCTCACATTAATTTTGACGAGCGCAAAGGTGATTTCAAATCCAACGGAAAGGGTTCAATCGTTAAATTCCCGGTTAATCAATACATGTGTTTTATGGATAAATTCAACTGGTTAATGGATAAAAACAGTATTGAGTTAAGTTCCGATAAAAACAAAGCCAGTGCAAACGTAGCTGCTGCCAGCGGGGCAAGCCCAAATTCAGATATTGACTTAGCTGGTTCGGAATTTATTTCCATTCATCCAAAACAAGATTCTTTGCGATTTAAAGCACCTTCTGCTAAATACGATTTGAAAAAATACGTGATTACTGCGAAAGAAGTAAAATATATACGTGTAGCAGATGCCTTGATTTATCCAAATAACGGATTGGTTATCATTCGGAAAAAGGCATACATGGAAACTTTAGACAGCGCAAAAATTTTAGCAAACACCACTACTCGTTATCATCATTTATACAATGCTACCGTAAATGTATTTAGTCGAAAAAAATATGCTGGCTCCGGCTTTTATGATTACATCGATGAATTGAAGAAAAAGGAATCTATTTATTTTAGTAATATTAGTGTGGACACTACCTTGCAAACCTATGCTGAAACAACTATTCCTGACAGTGTTCATTTTACGCTAAGTCCTAATTATGATTACAAAGGAAAAGTAAAATTAGCCGCCAACAATCAGTTTTTAGTGTTTTCGGGAACTACTCGAATTCAGCATGGTTGCGATGCTGTTAGCAAAACCTGGTTTGCTTTTACTTCTGAAATAAATCCAGAACAAATTTACATTCCAGTTTCAGATACGCTTTACGATGACAAAGGCAATAAAATTGCAGCTTCTATTATGTACACGAAAGATTCTACTAGAATTTATTCTGCCTTCCTATCGAAAATCGTCGGGCGACAAGACATTCAATTATTGCCTGCAACAGGATTTTTATTTTACGATAAGGCTTCCACAGAATATAGAATATCCAATAAAGAGAAATTGGTAGAACGAAATTTAACAGGAAATTATTTAAGCTTGAATGTTAATAAATGTATCGTTTATGGGGAAGGAAAAATAAATGTAGGAACCGATTACGGACAAGTGCAAATGAATACCGTTGGAAATATTACGCATTATTTAATTCCGGATTCAACTGCTTTTCATCTCATGTTTAGTTTGGATTTTTTCTTCGACGAAAATGCCATCCAGAAAATGGGTGAAGCCATTAACAATTATGCCGGACTTAACTCCATTGATTTCTCTAAGCCTGAATACGAAAAAGGCTTGAGAGAATTGCTTGGAAAAGATAAAGCCGACAAATTAATTTCCCAAGTAAATTTGTACGGATCATTTAAAAAATTTCCAGATGAATTGAAAAAAAGTATGTTCTTTACCGACGTACAAATGAAATGGAATCCACAAACTCGCTCTTTTATATCAAGTGGAAAAATAGGTATTGGCAATTTCAACAAAACTCAAATCAATAAATATGTGAACGGACACATTGAGTTTAAAAAGAACAGAGCCGGCGATGAACTTAATATTTATATTGAGTTGGACGGTAATAATTGGTATTATTTTAATTATGCACGCGGAACCATGCAAGCGATTTCATCCGATGCCAATTTCAATAATGCCATCAGTAGTTTGAAACCAGATAAACGTGAACAAAAAGGAGATAAAGCACAAGGCGGAACGTATTATTTTAATCTTTCTACCTTGAATAAGAAATCAGCATTCTTAAGACACATCAGCAATAGCGGAGAATAAGAACATAACAAAAAAATGATTTTATTTTATCAGATTCTTATTTTGTTTGCAGCTTATTTGCTGGGATCTGTCCCTTCTTCCGTTTGGATAGGACGTATTTTTTACGGCATAGACGTACGCGAATATGGAAGCGGAAATGCAGGTGCCACCAATACCTTTCGTGTACTTGGTAAAAAAGCCGGTATTCCTGTTTTGTTTTTAGATATTCTGAAAGGATATCTCTCCGTACAAATGGCGTACATCTTACCGGTGAAACAAAGTGCGGAAGGCTTTGTAAATTTTCAAATTGTATTGGGAATTGCGGCACTCATCGGACATATATTTCCGATTTATGTTGGTTTTAGAGGCGGTAAAGGCATTGCCACCTTACTCGGTATTTTAATTGCCATCGCGCCAGACGCAGCCTTAATGTCGATTGCGGTTTTTGGAACCGTTTTTTTTCTTTTTCGCTACGTATCGCTTGCGTCTATTGTTGCCGCACTTGCTTTTCCTTTTATCGTGATTGTTATTTTAAAAATAAAATTTCCAACCTTAATTATCTTTTCTCTTTTGATTGCTATTATGGTGGTGATAACACATCAAAAAAACATTCATCGTTTACTCCGAAAAGAAGAATCAAAAATTAAATTTCAGAAGAAGAAAAAAGCATCTGATAATTAGGAGCGTTAAAAAAAATATTTTTTTCAGCCCTTGAAAAATTATTTTTTCGCGGAAACAATATACAAAAAAACAAACACGAAATATTTTTTCTAAAAAAAAATATTTTTTTATTTTCAACTTATTTCTCAACAAAAAGGCTTATCATTGCAAGCGTTTGAAGATTGTAGCAAAATCAGCATATTTTCTTCATTCGCTAAAAAAATAAAAAAGTCAGAATAAAAAAAATGATAAAGTCAATAGCAAACTGAAAAAAAAATGAAACTTTTTTTTTGAAAACTTTAGCCGTTGCAATTAGAAAAAATTACATTTGAAGAAAAATTGAACTAAAGTAGAAATTAACTACTTCGATATAATATCACATTTTAATAGTAGCACAAGTAATGGAGAAGACACACGTAAAAATTTGGGAAAATTGTCTGGAAATAGTAAAAGACAATGTTAGCTCACAAAATTTCAAAACATGGTTTGACCCAATTAAACCAATTAAATTAAACGGAAGTGTTTTAACAATACAAGTTCCAAGTCAATTTTTTTACGAATGGTTAGAAGAACATTATGTTACTTTATTAAAGAAAACAGTACGTAAAGAATTAGGCAGCGAAGGTCGCTTGGAGTATAGCATCATCATGGAAAATTCGCAAACAAATGCGAAACCTTACACCGTTAAAATTCCTACCTCTGGAAAAAAAGATTTGAAAAATCACTCGGTGGCAATGCCCATTGATTTGAATCAAAAAACAATTCGCAATCCATTTATTATTCCCGGATTAAAAAGTTTGACGGTTGAATCACAATTGAATTCCAATTATTCTTTCGAAAATCTTATTGAAGGAGATTGTAATCGTTTGGCTCGTTCTGCCGGATTTGCAGTAGCCAACAAACCGGGCGGAACCGCATTCAATCCTTTGTTGATTTATGGCGGCGCTGGTTTAGGAAAAACACACTTGGCGCATGCAATCGGAATTCAAATTAAAAATAATTTTCCAAGTAAAACAGTATTGTATGTGGCTTCCGAAAAATTTGCACATCAATTTATTGATTCCGTAAAAAATAATAATCAAAATGATTTTATACATTTTTATCAAATGATTGATGTGCTAATTATTGATGATGTTCAATTTTTAGCAGGGAAAGAAAAAACACAAGATGTATTTTTCCATATTTTTAATCATTTACACCAAACTGGCAAACAATTGGTATTAACTTCCGATAAGGCTCCCGTAGAAATGCAAGGAATGGAACAACGCTTGTTGTCTCGCTTCAAATGGGGACTATCCGCGGATTTACAAGTTCCAGGAGTAGAAACCAGAATTGCAATTTTAGAGAAAAAAGTATATGCTGATGGATTGGAACTTCCGAAAGATGTCATCGAATACCTTGCATACTCCATCACCAACAACGTTCGTGAATTAGAAGGAGCTTTGATTTCTTTGCTCGCACAATCATCGCTTAATAAAAAAGCAATCACGATGGAGCTTGCCAAATCAATGATTGACAAGTTTGTAAAAAACACAGCCAGAGAAGTTTCCATTGATTATATTCAAAAAGTAGTATGCGATTATTTTGATTTGCCACTCGAATTATTGAAATCAAAAACACGTAAAAGAGAAGTGGTTCAAGCGCGTCAAATAGCAATGTATTTTGCAAAAAGTATGACAAAATCTTCTTTAGCAAACATTGGTTTGCATTGCGGAGGAAAAGACCACGCAACGGTTTTACACGCTTGTCGTACCGTTAATAATTTAATGGATACCGACAAACGCTTTAAAGCATACATCGATGAATTGAATAAAAAAATCAGCATTCAGTAATAAAAATGAAATAGTAATTTTTATAAAAAAAGGAGTTCTTCGGAATTCCTTTTTTATTTTGAAGTTAAAAAACACGTTTGAAAAATTATTTTTTTGAAGGTCTAAAAATCAAGTTAAAAAACAAGCATCGTGCAAAAAATTTTAATGGTTTGTTTAGGGAATATTTGTCGCTCACCATTGGCGGAAGGTATTTTGCGCGAAAAAGCAAACGCGATTAACTTTCCTATTTTTGTGGATTCGGCAGGAACATCCAATTATCATATTGGCGAACATCCCGATCATCGCGCGATTGAGAATGCACAATCGCATCAGGTAGATATTTCAAAATTAAAAGCTCGACAATTTTCCGTGAAAGATTTTGATGCGTTTGATATTATTTTTGCAATGGACGTTTCCAATTACAACGATATTTTGCGTTTGACGCGAACCGATCACGACAAAAATAAAGTGGAAATTATTTTAAATCGCTTGTATCCAAAAAGCAATAAAAGTGTTCCCGACCCTTATTTTGGTGGCGAAGAAGGCTTCGAAACCGTTTTTCAATTGTTGGATAAAACCTGCGACACTATTTTGCATTCTTTAAAATAAAATTTTCGGATGAACAAAAAAGGCACTCTTTATTTGATACCCACAACGCTTGGGACAGAAGCAGAAATCTCTGAAAGTATTCCAGCAATTGTCGGAAAAATAATCAACGAAATTGATCATTACATTGTGGAAAATGAAAAATCCGCGCGGCATTTTTTAAAAAAAATGGGTATTCAGAAATCGCTCAACGAAATTGTCCTTTATCCACTCAATACACAAACAAATCCGGAAATTTATTCTTCTTATTTGAATGCGATAGAAGAAGGAAAAAATATGGGAATTATTTCCGAAGCGGGTTGTCCATGTATCGCTGATCCTGGTGCTGTAATTGTGAAATTGGCGCATCAAAAAAAAATAAAAGTAGTTCCGCTTACCGGTCCATCTTCTATTTTATTGGCGTTGATGGCATCCGGATTTAACGGACAAAATTTTGCTTTTAACGGTTATTTGCCGAAAGAAAAAAGTGATCGTATTCGGAAAATAAAAGAGCTCGAAAAAAATATTTTTCAAAAGCAACAAACACAAATTTTTATTGAAACGCCTTATCGCAATCAACATTTGCTGGAAGATATTATTTCTACTTGCGATTCGAATACCTTGCTGTGCGTGGCTTGTGACGTAACACTTCCTTCGGAAATGATTGTTACGCAAAGTATTTTAGAGTGGAAAAAAAAATTGCCGGACATTCAAAAACGCCCGACAATTTTCCTCTTGTATAAATAAGATTCTTTTTATTTCAAATATTCAAACGCTTTGTAAACGGCTTGGTGCATAATGGTTGCATGATTTTCATTTATAAAATAGTGAAATTTCACACGTACGTTTTTATTTCTTTGCTTCCTTAAAAAGTGAGCTAATTTTTTGGCATCTTTTTGCATTCGTCCTCCCTCCTTGCCTACAGCAACATACACAGAAGTTTGAACATTCAATTTTGTTTTCAGAAACGTCGAATCTGCAGAAAACAAAGATTCATTATCCCACCACAAACTCGGACTTACAATAATATAATTAGTAAAAAGTTTCGGCTTTTTAAATAAAATTTCTGTTGCCAAAAGTCCACCTAAAGATTCTCCGATAATGGTTTTGGAAGAATTCGTTTTATAATTTTTCTCGATGTATGGCTGCAATTCTTTTTCAATAAAAGCAATAAATCTTTCGGAACCACCAGTTGTCGGAAATGCTTTTTTGTCTTTTTCTATATGTGTCGGAAATGTAAAATCTCTTTGTCTATCCACATTGGCAATACCCACAACAATGGATTTTGGCAATATATTTACCCAAGGGAAATTTAAAAACTGAACAATTCCAGCGATGTGGATGAAATCTTCCTCTGCGGAACCATCCAATAAATAAATCACCGGATACTTGACAGTATCTTTCGGATTATACCCTTCCGGGAAATAAATATTTAACGTGCGTTTTTCACCTAATTGTGATGAGTAGATTTCGACAGTTGTTCCCAAAACAAAAGGTGAATTCTGTTTTAGTCTCGTACTATCTTGCGCAATGGAATGCAAACTAATCAGGCAAAATAACAGCAAGGTAAAATATATTTTATTCATTTTATATTGCTGTTCTTCTCTATACATCATTTATTTTTTGACGAAGATAAAGAAAATCAAAAAAATAATTTTTTGAAGCTACATCCAAACAGTTTTATAATTAATAACAAAAAAAGGGCTGTCTTGTATTAAGACAGCCCTTAAATTATGGTGTTTTACAATTATTTGATGAGTACCAATCTAATCGTTTTTACACTGTTTTTTGAACTTATTCTAACAAAATATACTCCATTTGTGTATTCGCGCAAATCAACTAATGTTTGCAATTTACCTGGTTGAATACTGTAGATTTGTTTTCCTAGAATATCACTAATTGTTATTGTAGAGTTCTCAATCAAACTCGTATTTCCTTCAACAATAGTAAACATTCCAGAAGTTGGATTAGGAAAAACATTGAATGAATTTGATTCTGTATAAGTTGCTATACCTGTACAATTCTCAACAATTGCATTTTGAGTTTGAGTAGATGAGTTTCCATTACCGTCACTAAACGTCCAAGTAACTACAGTTGTTCCAACAGTAGATATCGGAAACGTTGTGGTCGTTGTCCCTCTAACAGAGCCCATGCAATTATCTGTCCCAAATGGAGCAGCAATTGAGTCAATTGGCACACAACTTACAACATCTATCAAAGATGTAGAATCTGATGCAGGAGCAATTGTATCGCGGACAATTACATTTTGGCTTTGGGTAAATGTATTCCCATTACCATCGTTAAACGTCCAAGTAACTACTGTTGTACCTTGTGTTGAAATCGGAAATACTGTAGTTGTTGTTCCTGTTATCGTTCCAGCACAATTATCCATTGCTGTTGGTGCGGTTACCGAATCAATTGTACATTGACTTGTTACATTTGACAAAGATGCCACGTTAGGAACTGGAGCAATTGTATCATGGATAATAACCGTTTGAGGTATTGTGATCGAATTTGAATTATTATCTGTAAATTTCCAATTAACAACGGTTGTACCTTGCGTTGAAATAGGGAATACCGTAGTTGTTGTACCAGTAATAGTACCTGCACAATTATCCGTAGTTGTTGGTGCTGTTATGGAAGCAACAGTACATTGGCTTGTAACAACAGGTAAACTACTGTAATGAATTGTCATCACTCCACCTTGCCAATTGGCTTGCCAACCGCCCCATCCAACGAAATACATACTTAACGTATCATTCATTCCGTATCTATAGTTTGGAAAAGCCCCAGTGTAACTGAGATTAAAAGTTTGTGGAGTATGTAGAAGTGTACCATAACCCATATTAATCCCTTGGATATTTATAGTGCTGTTCGCGCCTGTTCCTCCCCATCCTTGATCAACGGCAGTATAGGTTAAGTCTATTCCCGTGATGTAAGAACCACTCGGAATTGGATCTGCAAAAATATATTGCCATGGAGACCAACCATTAGTTGCCCCTCCAGATGGAATAGTAACTACCACAGTTCCAGGCAAAACTCCTACAGGAGGATTTGGAGGGGTAATATCATTAATAATTACATTTTGACTTTGAGTGGAAGTGTTTCCGTGCCCATCTCTAAACGTCCAAATAACAATGGTAGTGTCATGAGCCGAAATCGGAAATACAGTAGTTGTCGTTCCTGTAATAGTACCAGTACAATTATCTGTTGCTGTTGGTGGTATTATTGAATCGATGGTACATTGTGCTGTAACATTTGGTAACGATGCAGCATTAGGAACAGGAGCAATCGTGTCATGAATAATAACTTTTTGACCAACGATAATAGTATCCAAGCCACTCGCGAATTGCCAATTAACTATACTTGCGCCTTGTGCAGTATCCGGAAAAACAGTAGCTGTAGTACCAGTAATTGTTGCAGCACAAGTATTTGTGGTAGTTGGTGCTGTAAGAGAAACACCACATTGGCTTGTTACAATAGGCAAGTTACTATAATGAATTGTCATTGTTCCACCTTGCCAGTTGGCTTGCCAACCACTCCATCCAACGAAATACATACTTAACGTATCATTCATTCCGTATCTATAATTTGGAAAAGTCCCCGAGTAAGTGAGGTTAAAAGTTTGAGAAGTATGTAGAAGCGTGCCATAACCAATATTAACACCTTGTACATTCATAGTACTATTTGCGCCTGTTCCTCCCCATCCTTGATCAACAGCAGTATATGTTAAATCTATTCCTGTGATATACGAACCACTCGGAATTGGATCTCCAAAAATATATTGCCATGGAGACCAACCATTAGTTGCCCCTCCAGATGGAATAGAAATAGTTGCAACCCCGCATCCTGCAGGATAGTTCGGAATACAACCCGTAGCGTTACCGTTTAATGCCATCAGGCAGAAAGCAGCAGCACTCAAAAAAGAAAGTAATGTTTTTTTCATAAATTTTTTTTATTATTAGTTTAAAAATAGACCGCGAAACTACCTTTTTTTTCCAAATCTTAAATAGATTATAAAAAATAATTTTTTGAAGCTACATCCAAACAGTTTTCTAAATTTGCATTCCTTTTCAAAAAAAAATTTTGACAACAATAGAAATCGAAAAAATTCAAGAATTATTAACTCATCCCAAAAAAATAATTTTGGTAACACACTGGTCACCAGATGGTGATGCCATTGGTTCTTCCTTGGGTTTGTATAATTATTTACTTCTCGGAAAACACGATGTAAAAGTAATTGTGCCGAATGATTATCCGCCTTTTTTAAATTGGATGGAAGGAAACGATAAAATTCTCAATTATCAAAAAGATCCCGTTAATTCGATAAAATCGGTAAACGAAGCCGAAATTATTTTCTTGTTGGATTTTAATTCCTTGAAACGCATCGACGAATTAGGAAAACACATTGAAGAATCCGCAGCTTTCAAAATAATGATTGATCACCATTTGCAACCCGATCCAATTGCTCAAATTTTCCATCACGATGTAAAAAAATCATCTACCGCTGAATTGGTTTTTGATTTTATTTGCCTTCTTGGAGATGAAAATAAAATAAACAAAAGTGTCGCAGAATGTTTGTACACAGGCATTATGACGGATACTGGGTCGTTCCGATTTCCTTCCACTTCGGCGCAAACACATCGCGCCATTGCCTGTTTATTAGAAGTAGGAGCGAATCACGCAGAAATTCACAACCGTATTTACGATGACAATTCGGAAGATAAAATTCATTTATTGGGTTTTTGTTTAAATGAAAAACTGAAAGTATTACCTCAATTTAATACTGCTTACATCACGCTGGATGAAGCGGAACAAAAAAAATTCAAATGTAAAAAAGGCGATACAGAAGGGTTTGTAAATTATGCCCTTTCTATAAGAGATATTAAATTAGCAGCTTTTTTTGCGGAACGCGACGGACTTATAAAAACTTCTTTTCGTTCGAAAGGAAATTTTGACGTGAACCTTTTTGCACGCAAACATTTTGATGGCGGTGGACATAAAAATGCTGCTGGTGGCGCTTCTCAACTATCAATGAAAGAGACGGTAGATAAATTTATTTTAGTGCTGGAAGAATACAAATCTGAAATTATCTAATATTATCCTCGTGAAAAATTATTTTTTGAAACTGTTTTTTTTAAGTGCCGTTTTAATGTTCGCGCAAGCGTGTAATAATAACGCAACAGACGAAAAAATAAATCCTGCCGACACACTTTCTCAAGTGGAAGTGAATACAAAATTGATTAATTCCAACACCATGTTTGCCGTACAGGAACGCGATGAAATTCAAGAATACATCCATCACCATCATTACAATATGCAAGCTACTGCATCCGGAATTTATTATTGGATTTATCAAAAAGGAAACGGCGAACAAGCCAAAGCAGGTGAAACGGCGGTAGTGAAATTTACGATTAGTTTGTTGGACGGCACGCTTTGTTATTCGTCAGACAAAGAAGGTTTGAAAAGTTTTTTGATTGGTAAAGACCAAGTAGAAACCGGATTGCACGAAGCCGTGCAACTGATGCACGTGGGCGATAAAGCCGTTTTCATTTTACCTTCTAACTTGGCAGCAGGAATGGTGGGTGATCGTGAAAAAATTCCGCCGAAAGCCAGTGTAGTGTATGATCTTGAATTGGTATCTTTAAAATAAATCTGTTTGAAAAAAATATTTTTTCTACTCCTTTTTAGTTCTCTTTGTTTTGTTTTTTCGTGTCAGAAAAAAACAGAAAAACACGTTGGTTTTACAGAAACAGATTCTGGTTTATTTTACAAATTACAATCTTTCGAAGACAGTCGTAAACGCCCCGTTATCGGAAATTATTTGGAATTACAAATGGTATATAAAACGGAAAAAGATTCCGTATTTTTAAATACGCAAGAAGCTTTATACAGTGATGGCGCAGCGTTTATTCCTTTTAAAAGCAAACCAAGTTTTTCAGGAAGTTTTGAAGAATATTTTCCAGAAATGAACGAAGGTGATAGTTTGACCTTTTTAGTGAATGCAGATTCTCTTTGCAATCAATTTTTGAAACTGAAAACCTTGCCCGTTTTTATCCACTCCGGAAGTTTGGTAAAAATAGAAACCAAATTGGTGAAAATTTTAACGGCGGATGAATACAGCAAAGAAATGGCGCATCTACAAGAAATGACGGACGATATGGATTTGATAGAACGCGAAAAATTACAGCACTATTTAAAAACTGAAAAATTAAATCTTTCACCCATTTCGAGCGGTATTTATTATCTCCCTGAAAAGGACGGAACGGGAAAAAATGCAGAAGAAGGAACATCTGTAAGAGTTAATTATAAAGGTTATTTTATGGATGGACGATTGTTTGATTCCACACGCGTACCGTTCGAATTTGTATTGGGAGAGCAGGATCAGGTTATTGCAGGGCTCGCTTCCGGAATTTCTTTAATGAAACAAGGTGGGAAAGCAAAATTTATTATACCTTCGCAACTTGCTTTTGGGGAAAATGGTTCATCCAATAAAATGGTGCCACCATACACAACAGTTATTTACGAAGTAGAACTTTTAAACGTCAATTAAAAATAAATTAAAAACAATCAATTCAAAAAACATGAAAATTTTTTCTTTCAAAACAAGCGTATTATTGCTCACTTCCGGAATTTTTATTTTCGCATCGTGCAGCCAATCACCTTATCCTGGTTACAAAAAAGATACAACAGGTTTGTATTACAAATTTTACAAACAAAATGACAAAGGACAACATCCAAAAGAAGGAGACATTGTTTCCGTAAAAATGTTGTATAAAAACGGGAAGGATTCTACTCTGTTTGATTCAAAAAGATTTTCGAGAGATAGCAGCGGTGCTATCCGTTTTCCTTTGGCAAAATCCACTTTCCAAGGAAGTTTTGAAGATGCCTTAAGTATGATGTCCGTAGGCGATAGCGCAAGTTTCAAACTTAGCTCCGATTCTGTTTATTTAAAAACATTCAAAGCAAAAACACTTCCAAAATATGCGGAAGCTGGTACAATGCTTACGTTTGAAGTAAAATTAGTGGGTGTTATGTCGAAAGAAGAAGCTCAAAAAGAGCAGCAAGAGGCAATGCAAAAAAGAAAAGCTGAAACTGATTTGCGTAAAGGACAAGAAGCAGGAACCATTCAAAAATACATTACGGATAATAAAATTACCGTAGCACCAACTGCAAGTGGAATTTATTTCATCGAAAAAACAAAAGGAAAAGGTCCGAAAGCAATTGCTGGAGATACAGTGCAAGTAACTTACAAAGGCATGTTGTTGGACGGAACTGTATTTGATACTTCTGATAGAGGCGCGAATTCTAAACCGGTTAAATTTCCAGTTGGAGTAAATGCTGTTATCAAAGGTTGGGATGAAGTATTGCAAATGATGAACGAAGGTGAACAAGCAGAAGTTTTGATCCCATCATCAATGGCTTATGGTGAAATGTCTCCGGGCGGAATGATACAACCGTATTCTCCTTTATTGTTTGATATCAGTATCGTGAAAATAATCAAAGGAAAATCAGTTGCAAAAAAATAATTTTTCAATCCATTAAATCAGAATGAAAAAAAATATTTTTATCGTATGTGCTGCTGTCGGAATTTTAATTTTCCCTTCGTGCAAGCTATTTCGTAAAACGCCAAAAGCTCCCGTAATGACAACAACTTCGGACGGATTGCAGTATATGATTACTACTAAAGGAACCGGCATTCAGCCACAAAAAGGCGATATGGTAACGGTAAATTATGTGGGAAAATTAATGAACGATACCGTTTTTGATGCATCTGAAAAACACGGAAAAGCCTATACTTTCCGAATTGGAGATGGAGATGTAATAAAAGGTTGGGACGAAGGAATTATGCTAATGCACGAAGGTGACAAAGCATCATTTGTTGTTCCTCCAAGTTTGGCTTACGCAGATAAAGTAGTAGGAAAAATTCCTGCCAATTCTACGCTTAAATTTGATGTGGAATTGGTAAAAGTAACTCCTGCTCCTCGTCCTTTTGATATTGCAGGAAAAGATACCATTACAACTGCTTCCGGATTAAAATACATTCTCGTAAAATCAAATCCTGATAGTATTAAAGCAGTAAAAGGAGATAAAGTTACCGTGAATTACAGCGGTTATTTATTGGACGGAAAAATGTTTGACTCTTCTGTTCAACGCGGAGAACCTTTTTCGTTTAATGTGGGTAAAGGACAAGTAATTAAAGGTTGGGACGAGGCCTTGCTATTGCTTCACAAAGGTGATAAAGCGCGATTGATTATTCCGTATAACATTGCGTATGGCGAAAAAGGGTATGGTCCTATTCCTCCCGCAGCTACTTTGGTTTTTGATGTGGAAATGATAAATATTGCACCAGAGCCTAAACCCACTCCTTATGATATTCAAGGAAAAAAAGTGCAAACAACTGCAAGTGGTTTACAATACATTGTGATAAGCCAAGGTACTGGTGCTAAAGCAGAAGCGGGAAAAACGGTAAAAGTAGATTATACCGGTTATTTAGAGGATGGTAGCATTTTCGATTCTTCCGTTGAACGTGGGCAACCAATTGAATTTCCGTTAGGCGAAAAAAGAGTAATACCCGGTTGGGAAGAAGGCATTGCATTGATGCACGAAGGCGATAAATTCAGATTGATTATTCCGTATAATTTAGCGTATGGAGAACAAGGTAGACCGCCTGTTATTCCTGCAAAAGCAACGCTTACATTTGATGTACAACTGATCAGCGTGAAATAAGTAATAATAAAAAACATAAAAAAGGGCTTTGAAAAATTAATTTTTCAAAGCCCTTTTTTCATTTCCTCTTTTTTCGAAAATTTTATTTTCCATTCAAAAAACGGTATTGAAACCCAATTGAAAAACCAACACCACTTCCTTTCCAATCTGCCAACACATATTGATTAAATGTGCTATTATTACTGGTCATATTGCTATAATTAATAATTGGGAAACTCACATCTGCATTCAAACCAAAACGTTGAAAATAAAATCGCGGATTAATGTGAAAATCAACATAACTGCCCGCACCGTAAATTTGATTATTCCCAAAATCATTTTCATTGTATTGCAAGTGCGAAAATCCTAAATTTAATCCCAATGGAAGATCAAAATGTGCCGACCGAATAACGTGAAAATTCAAAAGTAAAGTAGCATCAAAACTTTTTGCTGTTGGCGTTGAACCTGTAGAAGTATCATATTTTGTATAATACGTTTCCGGTTTTAGCAACAATCCAATTCCAAACCAATTCGCCAAGCCATATTCTCCGCCAATAACAAGACTTCTGGAAGCAGCTCCATTCTTATTATCTTTTATAACATTCGTTCCAATCAATTGATAATGATAATCTACCTGATAAACATCAAAACCAAAATCCAAAGTGGTTACCAAGGCATTTTTATAAAACGATTGTGAAAAGCTTTGTGTAGCCATCAAGCAAATACCGGCAATCAAAAATATTTTTTTCATGTTTTTATTTTTATAGATTTTATTTAAAAAAATTCAATTACAACGAATCGAAAGAGAAATCAATATTACAAAAATTAATTTTCTATTTTTGTAAATTATCTATTAAAAATATTTTTTCAAAAAATGGCGCTCGATAATATCATTCAATTAGAAAATGTTTCTATTTTTCAACAGCAAAACATGGTGCTATCCAATGTTTCATTGGCAATCGACAAAGGCGAATTTGTTTATTTGGTAGGAAAAACGGGTAGCGGAAAAAGTAGTTTATTAAAAACGCTTTATGCGGATTTACACTTAAACCAAGGCGAAGCGTCCATTGCTGGCTATAATTTAAAAACCATTAAGCGAAAAGAAATTCCATTTTTAAGAAGAAAACTCGGAATTGTTTTTCAAGATTTTCAATTATTAAGCGATCGCACCATCAACGACAATCTTTTATTTGTAATGAAAGCCACTGGCTGGAAAGACAAAGCGGCGATGCAAGCGCGTATGCAAGATGTTCTTTTAAAAGTAGGTTTGGAAACAAAAGGATTTAAAATGCCGCACGAACTTTCGGGCGGAGAGCAACAAAGAGTGTCCATTGCACGTGCTTTGATAAATGATCCGGAAGTTATTTTAGCGGATGAACCAACCGGAAATTTGGATCCAGAAACTTCCGAAGGTATCATTAAATTGTTGTTCGATATTAGTAAAAATGGAAGGGCAATTTTGGTGGCAACTCATGACATTCTACTATTTCAGAAGTTTCCTTCGCGCACTATCAAATGCGAAAATGGACACGTATTATCCGAAAATTAATTCGTTGATTTTCTTTGCATTTTCTTCGTCAGAAAAATAATTTTTCAAAACGCCTTTTCGTTTTTCTATTTCCGATGAAGTAAATTCGATTTCAAAAAGTTCTTTTAATTTTTGCTTCATTTCCTCCGCAGTATCAGCCACACAACACACATTTTCCAAATTTGTTCCGCTCAACATATTCTTATTTACCAAGCAAAACCGACCGTTATAAAGCGTATTTAATAATTTTAATTTTAAACCCGTTGCTTGAAACGTAATTAAAAAATGGACATGTGCTTGCTGTACTAAATCTTGCATTTTCGCATCGTCCGGATTTTCTATCAACTCTACATTTTTAAAAGAAGCAATTGTCTTTTTCAATCGCTCCGAAGGGTTTAGTCCTGCAATTTTAAAAGGAATTTCAGTCTCCGAAAAAATAGTTTTAAGCAAATACATTGCGGCATTTTCATTTTCTGCAACAGATAAATTTCCGTGATACAAAACGTAATTTCCTTTTCCAGTAATGGAATTTAATTTTTCATTTCCATGAAAGCTGGTCAAATAAATTATTTTTTTATTCGGAAATTTTTCGTGCAAATATTTTTTATCTGCTTCACTTACAACAAGCATTAAATCTGAATATTTGAGTATTTTTTGATAAAATAAAAGTTTAAAATACTCGCTCAGAAAAAATATTTTTTTGAACACATTTTTTTCTGATTTAAAAAGATGCCAATAATAGTGATGTTCGATATTGCTTTCGCGATAAATTTTCAAACGATTTTTAATGCGTGCATCATTCAAAAAATGACAAGAATGCAAGCCTTCAAATAAAATAGGCGCATCGTTTTTTAAAATATTCTGCATCAATTTTTCGGAACTTCTGCTTGCTACAATGTATGGCAGATAATGAAATGCATTCGAAAAATTATTTTTTCGAGGATAATAATTTACACTTTCACAATATTTTTCGAGCTCTTTACTTTCCGTTCTTCCGTATTGAAAACAATGCAAATGAATTTTTATTCCGAGTTGATGCAGTGCTTTTATTTTATAAAAAATATCGATCACTCCTCCGTAATTTGCCGGAAAAGGAACGTTAAAAGACACGATATGCAAGTGTTTCGAGCTGATTTTTTTTATTTTAAAAATTTCTGATAGGTTTCTATTACTATTTTCTCTTCGTTTTCCCAACACAATTCTTGCGCCGCTACTTTCGTGTTTTCTTTCCATTTCAGAAGCAATTTTTCGTCGGTAAAAATGGAATTGATTTTTTCGGCAATGTGTTTTGGATCGTGATTTTGAATACAATCTCCTACTTGATATTGAAAAATTATTTTTTTCAACTCTATTAAATCAGATGCTAGAACAGGTACTCCTGCTTGGATGTAATCAAAAACCTTATTCGGCAAACTAAATTTATAATTGATGTTTGTGTCTTTATCCAAGGTAACACCTAAGTCTGCAAAATGTGTGTAATTCGACAATTTTTCGAATGGAATTTTTCCCGTCAGAAAAATTTTTTTTTCGAGCTTCCATTTCACAATCATTTTTTCGAGTATCGGAATCACATCTCCGCAACCGACAATTACTAAAATGGCAACGTCAATGTATTGCATCGCTTCCACCAATTCTTCCGCGCCTCTATCTATATTAATTCCGGCGCCTTGCAACAAAATTATTTTTTTATCCGTTTCAAATATTTTATTTTTCTCAATCGAATTTGTTTCTCTTTTTTTTGAAAAAGGAACATTTCTCAACACGTTTACCGGAACTTTATACAAATCGGAAAAGTAATTCGCAATGGAATGATTCACCGTAAAAATAGTTTTTAATTTCGGGAAAATATTTTTTTCAAGACGTAACCAAATCTTTCTTTTTACTTGATTTTGCTGTAATTCTGGCACTTCGGTAAAAATTTCATGACTGTCGTAAACGACGGGAACATTTTTAATTTTCGAAATTAAATAATTCGGCGCAAGTGTATCTAAATCATTCGCCACAAGGATGTCTGCTTTGTGAAAAAGTAAAAAAAGGAATAATCGAAACTGAAATTCAACGTAAAATAAAATGCCTTTTTCAAAGACTAAAAACATTCTTTTCGTAGCATAATTTCTGGGAGCAAGCGTTAAACTTTTTCGTTGCTTTCTACCAACGAGCAAAACGTCAAAGCCCATTTTTTTTAAAGTTGTGGATACTTTATGAACCCGCTGATCGGTGCTTAAATCGTTGATGACAGAAACAATTACTTTCTTCTTTTTCATTTTTATCTGCTGAAGTTGGTACTTGTTTTAGCCTTCAAAAAAATAATTTTTCAAAGTGTTAAATTGCTTTGTTCGGCACGCTTCGCTTGTTTTAGTAAAAGCTCTCTATACTTTGTAAACACAGCCGACTTAGAAACAAATCCGATGTATTTCGTATCATCCAAAACAGGTAAATTCCACGAATTAAATTCTTCAAATTTATGCATCACCGAAAACATTTTTTCTTTCACATCAATACTTGCCGGCGGCTGAAACATTAAGTCTTTGACAAATATCTGATCGTATTTTTCGGTTTGAAACATTTGTTCTCGAACGTTGTCTAACAAAATAACGCCCGCCAAACGTCCATCTTCACTCAGCACCGGAAAAATATTCCGTTTAGAATGTGCAATCACATGAACCAATTCGCCCAAACTGGCTTCTACTGGAACAGAAACAAAATCTTTTTCTACCAATTCATCAATGTGCATTCTGTTGAGCACCAATTTATCTTTATCGTTCGTAGGCAAATGCCCTTTTCGCGCCAGTTGCTTCATGTAAAACGAATACGGTTCAAAATAACGAATGATAAAATACGAAATCGCGGAAACAATCATTAAAGGGACCAATAAAATATAACCTCCTGTAATTTCGGCAATCAAAAATATCGCGGTAAGCGGAATGTGAATCACGCCGCTGAGAATACCAGCCATCGCCACCACAATAAAATTTGCTTCCGTGAGGTGATAAATTCCCAACATATTAACGGTGTGTGCAAATGCAAAACCGAATACAGCTCCCAGGAATAAAGACGGCGCAAAAATACCTCCATTTCCGCCTCCTCCAAGGGTTAGCGAAGTAGCAATAGGTTTTACCAACACAATCAAAGCAGCCACAATAACCATCAGCCATTCGTTATTACTACCTGCAAAAAAAGTATTGTCGAGTATTTGATGAAATTTCCCTTCCAAGAGCATTTCCACTATTTTGTAACCTTCGCCGTATAGCGGAGGGAATAGGAAAATAAGAACACTAAGTAAAATTCCTCCAGTTAATACTTTTCGATAAGGATGTTTCTTTGATTTGAAAAATTCTTCTGTATAGCGCATCATTCGGGTAACGTAAACAGAAAGTATTCCAGTAATCAATCCCAATAAAACGTAAAATGGAATGGCTTTTAAATCCCAAGAATCCGTAACGAGGTAAAAAAGTTTACTCTGATACAACAATTGTGAAACCACGGAAGCCGTTGCTGACGCCATCAGCAATGGAATAAAAGAAGGAATGGAAAATTCGGAAAGCAATACTTCTACGGCAAATAGAACACCTGCAATCGGACAATTAAAAACAGCGCCAATACCTGCGGCAGCACCACAAGCCAATAATAAGGTACGTTCTTTGTAATGCAAACCAAATGCTTTGGACGTGTTAGAACCAATTGCCGCACCGGTTACAACAATCGGAGCTTCTAATCCGACAGAACCTCCGAAACCCACCGTAATGGCACTGGAGATGATATGCGAATATAATTTATCTTTTTCTATTCTGCTCGATTTTTTATGAATCGCGAACAGAATGCTGCTGATACCTCTTCCTATTTTTCCTTTTCGGAAAATTTGCACGTATAAAACGGTCAATAAAATACCAATTAAGGGAAGCAGAAAAAATATATATGGATAGTTTTTCCTGCCGATAAAATCTAAAAAGGTTTCGATTTCGTGAGCTGATAATTTTAAAATAACAGAAGCCAATCCTGCTAAAACACCTACGAAAACACTTAATATCAATAAGAAATTACGATTGCTGATGTGTCGTAATCTCCATTCAGAAAATGTATGTAATATCTTTTTTATTTTTTGCACAAATCAATAATTAAAAAAAGAATCGTTTCATTTTGTATTATATTTTCGTCTCCAGTAAATCAAAACGCAAACGATAAGCGATGCCAAAGTTAAAAAGAAAATAGTTTTTTACAGGAGAATAAATCGGGTTGGTATCGCAGTAAAAAGATGTTCCTTCATTATACTGAATGGGGTTTTTACCAAGATTATAACCTGCTTCCGCAAATGCAAGTAGTTTTTTATAGACAAAATAATCTACATAAAACTTCAACTCTTCTTCGTTGTAACGCACGTAATCATTATTTTGAGAGGCAGCTAATTGGAATGATCGTGTGAAGGCTTTGAAATTAAGCCCGAAAAATAGTTTATCGTTACACTTATATTCTACGTAATAATTGCTGGGTATAATTCCGTAAAATTTCCAATGTTTATTTGCTTTCCATTCAATTGCGCCAAGCGGCATAAAAAAATTCCCGAATGCTTCGCGGTTGTAATACAAACCAATTTTATATTCTAAAAAATTATTTTTTTGATAGGTAAATAACAACGCGCCTCCCATTTGAAATTCTTTTGCTGTTATCGAATTTTGAAGTGCTCCCGCAATTTTTGGAATCGCTAAAAAAGTAGTTTTCCATTTTTCGTTTTTGGAAAGGATTTGCATGCCAACAGGAACCGACAAGGCGTACAAGGAAGCAGAAGGAGAATTAGATGAAGAATCACTGCTGTAGGAATCTACTCTTTCCGCATTGATGCGAAACAACAACACATCTTTATTTTTGAGCTGCTTCGGGAAAAAAAGATTTAAATAATAATCGTTCGTTTGGTTTTGCGAAGGAGTATTATTCACATGCACATAAGACGAAGAAAACAATTGACAGCCTGTGTTTACAATATCCACATACGGTTGAGCAAAAACACCGAGCGTGCCAGCAACTAAAAAAAGAAGTGTCGAAAGAATGTTTTTCTTAATTGCCATTAATTATCTCTTATCGCCACAAAAATAACTTTTTTACGCAATTAAATTGGAAGATTTGAAAATGTGTAGATGCAAAATAAAAAAGCGACATCAGATTTTGAATAAACGAGCCTCATCCCCAGCCCTTCTCCTTTGGAGAAGGGAGCTAAGTGCTAAATTCTCTCCAAGAGAGAGGATTTAGGTGAGGCTTTTAAAATGAAAAGAGAAATTCGATGCAGAAAAACAGATAGCTCCGAAGTAGCAGTACAAACACGCTATTTGAAAGGTAATTCTCTTTGTATTGAATGTTATTCCTCTCCTTCGGAGCTAAAAACAGGTTAACGATTGGTTATTTTCTATTACTATTCCACTCCTCTGGAGCAGATGGAAAAACCTAAATTTTCCCGCAATGATACCGCGTTGCATCGTGCAGATTCTGAATCAAGTTGAGAATGACATTTTTTTTCATCACAATTATAAAGAAAGTGTAGAGATATCCATTATTTAATTCTCCTAAATTTATCCGCGAATGTTATTTTATTAAATTTGTCGGACAATAAATAACATCAAAAACATGAGCACTTCAACAATTGAAAAAATGCGCGACTTAAAAGTGTCGCAAATGGCAGAAACATTGATTGGTTCAGAAATTATAAAGCTGGCTGCCGAAGTGAATGAAAAAATTAAGAATGGAGAAAAAATTTACAACCTAACGATTGGCGATTTTAATCCCAAAATGTTTCCCATTCCTAACGAATTAAAGGCGGCAATAATAGAAGAATATACGAACAATGAAACCAATTATCCCGCTGCCAGCGGAATGCCTGCTTTGATAAATTCGGTTGCACATTTTTTAAAAAAGCGACAAGAATTAGATTTTAAAGCAGACGAAATTTTAATTTCCGGAGGCGCACGCCCATTGATTTACGCTACTTATCAAGCATTAATTGACCCAAACGATTCTATTTTATTTCCAGTTCCTTCTTGGAATAATAATCACTACACACATCTTTCTTACGCCAATTGCATCATGGTGGAAACAAAGATGGAGAATAATTTTATGCCCACTGCGGAAGAATTAAAACCGCACATTCAGAAAGCGGCAATGCTGGCTGTTTGTTCGCCTCTAAATCCCACTGGAACTACATTTACCAAAAAAGGTTTAGAAGAAATTTGTGATTTAATTTTAGCAGAAAATAAACGCAGAGGCGAAAATGAAAAGCCATTGTATTTGCTTTTTGATCAAGTTTATTGGATGCTCACTTTTTCTGATACCAAGCATTTCAACCCAATTACCTTACGTCCTGAAATGAAAAATTACACCATTTTTATTGACGGTATTTCGAAAGCATTTGCCGCCACTGGTGTTCGAGTTGGTTGGGCAATGGGACCTAAAAAAGTGATTGATAAAATGAAAGCGATTTTAAGTCACGTGGGAGCTTGGTCGCCAAAAGCAGAACAATTAGCAACCGCCAAATTTTTGGTAAACGATGCGGCTGTTGATCATTTTTTAAATCCTTTCAAACAACAAATTTTTCAACGTTTGGATTCTTTTTACAAAGGCTTTATGGAATTGAAAAACGAGGGCTTTTCAGTAAATGCGATTGCTCCGCAAGCAGCTATTTATCTAACGGTTCAAATAAAATTACAAGGAAAGAAAACTGCAGATGGAAAAATTTTACACGACACAAAAGACGTTACAAAATATATTTTAGACGAAGCAAAAATTGCTATTGTTCCTTTTTACGCATTTGGTTCTTCCGGAGATTCTGCTTGGTATCGCCTTTCAGTAGGAACAGCTTCCATGGAAGATATAAAAGGCTTTTTTGAAAATTTAAAAAACGCATTGAAAAAATTATCATAGAAAATGGCTTTGAAAAAATATTTTTTAGATCCTCGGAAAATCCTTTCGAGAAAAAAAGATAAAAACTTTTGTGTGATCATGGCGGGAGGTATTGGAAGCCGCTTTTGGCCCATGAGTCGCACCGCACATCCAAAACAATTTTTAGATATTTTGGGAACTGGGAGTTCTTTATTGCAACAAACATATTCGCGCTTTTTACCACTTTGTCCGAAAGAAAATATTTTTGTTGTTACCAATGAATTGTACAAAAATATGGTGCGCGAACAATTACCAGATATTCCCGAAAAAAATATTTTGTGTGAACCTGCACGTAAAAATACCGCACCCTGCGTAGCTTATGCTTGTTATAAAATTTATCAAACCAATCCGGAAGCGAACATTGTTGTGGCACCTTCCGATCATCTTATCTTAAAAGAAAATACGTTTATAAAAGCTGTTAAATCTTGTTTCAAAAAAGCAAGCGCTGATAATTGTTTGGTTACTTTAGGCATCAAGCCAAGCCGGCCAGACACGGGTTACGGATACATTCAATACCAAGATTCTGACAAAAAAGAAAAAGATTCGCGCATCAAAAAAGTAAAAACATTTACAGAAAAGCCGGACTTGGAAATGGCGACTTTTTTCATGAAAAGTGGTGATTTCCTTTGGAATTCGGGTATTTTTATTTGGACAGCCAAAAGTATTGTCGAAGCATTTGAAAAACATTTGCCCGAAATGCATTCTATTTTTAAAGAAGGAATCGGAAAATACGATACTCCTGAAGAGCCTAATTTTATTAAGCAAGCGTACTCTCGTTGCAAAAATATTTCAATTGATTATGGTGTGATGGAAAAAGCCGACAACGTGTATGTGCGCTCTTCCGTCATCGGGTGGTCGGATTTAGGAACCTGGGGATCGCTTTATAATCACATCAAAAAAGACGAAAACGAAAATGCGATTGTCGGAAAAAATGTGATGATGTACGATTCTAAAAAATGTATTGTGAATGTTTCTGCTGGAAAATTAGCTGTGATTGAAGGCTTGGAAGATTATATCGTAGTGGATTCCGACAATATTTTATTGATCTGTAAAAAACAAGACGAACAGCAAATACGCACTTTTGTGAATGATGTAAAAGTGGAAAAAGGCGATAAATTCGTGTAGTGATTTTACAAAATAGATTCTTCACTCCGTTCAGAATGACAATTAGAAACGAGATTCAAAAAACATTTTATCATTCTGAGTGAAACGAAGAATCCGAAACAACGGGAGCTTTCAGTACATTTTATTTTATTTCTGCTCGTTTTTCTCTCTGCTTTTTTTGTACATCTTAATCACGACAAACATCATAGCGGCAAAAACAATCAAGCCGAGTAAGCCCCAAATAAAGCTGGTTTGATCTTTTAAAACAATTATAAAAACGATAGCAAATAAAAAAACAGTGGCGATTTCGTTAAAAAGACGCAAGCGAAAAGAAGTGGTTTTGATGATGTCATTTTGCAATTGTTTGAAAATAATGTGGCAACGGAAATGGTATACAATCAATCCAAAAACGAAACATAATTTCAAAATAAAATACGGGTGCGTTAAATAACTTGGATTTAAAATCACCATCCATGGACCAAATAGTAAGGTTAAAATCATCGAGGGCCAAGTGATGATGTACCACAAATTTTTTTCCATTATTTTAAATTGCGTTTGCAGAATTTTTTTTTCGAGCTCCGGTTTTTTTTCTGCTTCTACGTGATAAATAAAAAGTCGCGGCATGTAAAAAAGTCCAGCAAACCAAGTTACTATAAAAATGATGTGAAGTGCGAGGATGTAGTGAAATTCCATAAAATAGCGTTATGAATAAATGTCAAAGGTAAAAAATCAATCGGAATAACCCTCTTGATTTTCTGTCTCGAAAAATTATTTTTCTAAAGACTCTTTTTTGTATCCGAAAAAATCGAAGATTATCATTTCGATAATTATATCTTTACGATAATTTTAGTGCCCTGATGGCGAAATTGGTAAACGTTGCGGTCTCAGAAGCCGTTGGAGTCTATCCTTGGGAGTTCGAGTCTCCCTCAGGGCACAAACATAAATTTACCGATGACACTACTTTCTGTTGATTTTTCTTTGCCGCTTCAAGACAATGTACTCGTGTTCGCATTGGTTCTTTCTATTATTTTATTCGCACCTATTTTATTAAAAAAATTACGCATTCCAGGTATCATCGGATTAATCATTGCAGGTGTCATAATTGGTCCGCACGGCACCAATTTATTGGTCAAAAATTCCAGCATTGATTTATTTGGAACCATCGGTTTGCTGTATATTATGTTTTTGGCAGGCTTGGAAATCGACCTAAATGATTTTATCAAAAATAAAAACCTCAGCTTGTTTTTTGGCACACTTACTTTTCTTTTTCCGCTCTGTTTCGGAACCGCCATTTCATTTTATTTTTTAAAATTTAGCTTCACATCTTCCATTCTTTTAGCAAGCATGTTTGCATCGCACACCTTAATTACGTACCCAATTATAAGCCGTTTGGGCTTAACCAAAAGTAAATCTGTAACGATGACAATTGGCGGAACGATTATTACCGACACCGCCGTTCTCCTTGTATTGGCAGTAATTACAGGTTCAGCAAAAGGCGGACTCAATTCCGAATTTTGGATCCGACTCGGTATTTCTCTATTAATTTTTGTATTGATTGTATTGATAATTATTCCGCGCATCGGGAGATGGTTTTTTCGTAAGCTCGAAGGCGAAGGAAGTTCCCAATTTGTTTTTGTGCTCGCTGTTGTTTTTACTTCTGCATTTTTAGCAGAACTTGCCGGCGTAGAACCTATTATTGGTGCATTTTTAGCTGGGCTCGCACTGAACCGATTAATTCCACACACATCTGCTTTGATGAACCGAATTGTATTTGTCGGCAACACTCTTTTCATTCCATTTTTTCTGATAAACGTAGGCATGTTGGTTGATTTACACGTCTTGTTTAATGGCAGCCACGCCTTTGTAGTTGCTGGAACCATTATCATCGCAGCCTACATTGGAAAATGGTTGGCTTCTTTTGTTACACAAAAAATTTTCCGCTTTTCTGCCATCGAGCGAAAACTTATTTTTGGGATGAGTACTTCTCATGCCGCTGCTACATTGGCTGTTGTTTTAGTAGGTTTTAAAATGGGATTGTTTAATGAAAATACCTTGAACGGAACTATTTTATTGATTTTAATTACCTGTCTCGTAAGTTCTTTTATTGTAGAAAATAACGGACGAAAATTAGCGATTATAGAAGGTGAGAAAAAGCCTGATATGACGCAGATTCCACAACGAATTTTAATACCAATCTCCAACCCAAATACGATTGAACGCTTGATTGATTTGGCTTTTATGATTAAAAATCCGAAATCGAAAAGTCCGCTATACCCTTTGGTTGTTGTGAAAGATGATGAAGAAGCGCGCGAAAAAATTTTAGCAAATGATAAAATGCTCGAAAAATTAGCGATTCATGCTTCTGCGCTGGAACAAAAAATACAAAACGTTTCGCGTGTGGATATCAACGTTTCCAGCGGAATTATCAGAGCCATCAAAGAATTAATTATTACGGATGTCATTATTGGATGGAATGCTGCTATTTCCGCTACAGATCGCATTTTCGGAAGTGTGTTAGACAATTTACTTCAAAATACAGATCAGATGATTTTCGTAACAAAAATCATTCATCCACTCAATACGCTTCGAAAAATAATTACGCTTGTTCCCGAAAATGCAGAACTGGAAATTGGTTTTTCCAGATGGATAAAATCGATGAAAATATTGTCGGATCAAACGGGTTCAAAAATTATTTTTTTCAGCACACAAATTAGTGCCGAAAAAATAAAATCCGAAGCGATGAAAAATAAATTTTCTGCCGATATTTCTTTTCAAGTTTTTGACGAATGGCAAGATTTTTTAATGCTTTCGCGAGACATCAATCCAGACGATCTAATTGTAATGATTAATGCGCGCCCACATACCATTTCCTATAATCCGTATTTGGATAACATACCAAAAAAACTCGCCAAACACTTTCAGCGCAACAGTTTCGTAGTTATTTATCCAGAACAAAATGCAAGCGAAGACAATGAAAAAGTTACGCAACTGAACGATTTAATGACTTCTCCGATAGAAGAAATTGATAAACTCCGCAAACGCGCACAAAAAACACTCGGCTGGAAAAGCTAAATTTTATCGCTCTCAAAAATTATTTTTTTGAATACAAAAAAAGCGCCTCGAAAAAATATTTTTTCGAGGCGCTTTTTTAACTTAATACAAATATTATTCCACTGCTTTCGCTTTCTTATTCACATCATCCACCACTTTTTGCTGTCCATTTATTTCTTGTTGTTTTTTCTCTTGATCGGCTTTATTCTTCACAAGTGCATCTTGATCATTTTTAATTTTATCTTGATAATTTTTAATGTCTTTATTCATTTTATCGTTGTCGTGCACCAAATCCTTTTGTTGATCATTTAATTTGTTGAGTGCTTTTTGTTGTTGTTTCAATTGTTCTTCGATCGCCTCTCTGGTCATTTTTACAGCAAAATCATGTACTATTTTTTCAGCTATTTTATATTTATCCGATTGTGCAGAAGAGGAAAGATAAGCTCCACCAAGGTCGAAAGCTACCATGAATTTTACTTCTCCATTTTTTTTATCTTCACTTTTTTCGTAAATATCAACAGTATTATTCCCCATTTGTTTGATAACTGCATTGTCCGCAAAAACGCCATCCTTTGTAGAAACTTTAGCGCCATAATCTTTCATCATGGATTTCCATTCGTGCTCAATATCCTTGATACTCGCACCATAGATGGAAACGACCAAGGCATTATTAGTTCCATTTCCGATCTTTTCATCGGCTTCGTTTACTTTTATTTTTTGTGCAAAGACAGATAGCACACAAGAAAAAGCCAAGGCAGTAAGTAGTATTTTTTTCATAACGTTTATGTTTTTTAGTTAATTCTCATTCGAAAATCAATAGCAAGATACAAGAAAATCTTAGAACTAAAAATCACCTCTTCAAAAAAATAATTTTTCAACCTCATTTTTTTCGAAATATTAGTTTTACTCAATTTCTGTAACACCACCCGAAATAATAAATTTCATGACATCCGATGCAGATGCGTCTAAAAGCGTAATGTTTTCTTTCGGAACAATGACCAAGCGTCCCGAGAATGCGTACGAAAGTGGCATATAAACAGCTACTCGTCCGTCTTTTATTCCTAATTCTGCTAAATCATCTTGCGTAATAAATCCTAATTGCTGAACACTCGCTTCGCGGTTGATAATAACTAACACCGGACGATTGAATCGTTTTTTTTGTCCGACAAATGCGGATAAAAAATCTTTTACTGATGAATAAATAATTTTTACAAGTGGAGCTCTTTCAATCAAATGTTCAAATACCGTAAAAAAGGATTTGAAAACAATCGACGAACCCAACATTCCCATCAAAAATATCAGCAATAATAATACTGAAAGTTCAATAAATGGATCGATGTAGGGATTAAAAATCAAGCCAAACATATTCAACAAAGAGCCGATAAATAAAAATATTTTGAAAATAATAAATCCGGTAAATACCACCGGAACCGTTATTAGCAAGCCTTGTATAAAATAACGCGCAAATGTTTTCATGTGTGGTACGATTTTGGTTAGCGGTGTAAAAGTAGGGATTTCTTCCTCTTTGTTTCTGAAAAAGAAATCGTTCGAATTAAACTGTTTTAAAATATACAAGTCAAAAATTAAATTTTTCAGGAGGACAAAAAACATGAAAAAAATAATTGCAACATTATCCGTAATTCTGTTATTAATCCTTTTTAGCAGCAACAGCGCACAAGCGCAATTTGTAGTTCGCATACGACCCATAGCACCAGTTGAAGGAATACGACCTGTTTGCCCCGGCAGCCATTATATTTGGATCGAAGGACACTGGCACTGGAATCGCCGATTTGGGCAATATCAATGGAGGCGGGGCTATTGGATAAGAGAACGCGTTGGACACGTTTGGGTACACGGATATTGGATAAACCGCCCGAATGGATCTGAATGGGTATCGGGATATTGGAGATAAAATTACTTCCGAAAAAATTATTTTACCAAGCGGAAAAGCACGGGTTTACTTGGGCTCGCATCGTTTTCGAAACTGGCTATTTGTAAATTCAAAAAATATTCTCCATCTAAAATAGTATTCGGCACATAAATTAATTCGGTGATGGTTCGATGTTTTTGCGTGTTTTGAGGATATTCCCAGAAAGTATGATGTGCCAATAATTTTCCGTCATCTCTTTCTTTATCAACCGAAGGAAGATCAATTAATAAATGCTGGATACCACTATCCACGATGTATTTAGCTGCTTCGTGATGTAAAAAAGGAGGATTGGAATTGGAATATTGAAAATTAATTTTTGAAATAGGATTACTCAACGTCCTAATAATTATCGCTTCAGGATGATTTCCGTCCAAACAATTTTCGATGTGTTTTTTAGTAATAATCTGATCTCCATTTTCCAATTCATCTGGTAAAATAGTAACGACTTGTGCGATGAAAAAATAATTTTTCAAACACTGATTAATACTGTAAAATTCTTTGCTGATATGTCCTACACATTCGGTATGCGTACCATTTCCGTGCGGATTAAAAAAAATATTCCTGAAATTTACGGAACCACCTTCACTTACAGCACCAATAAAATCTGCATTTCTAACAGGCTCCATTGTTACTGGTGGAACGTACCAAGCATTTACATTATCAACTCCAGCACGCAAGGGAATGGAAATATCCATCGGTTGCGATAAATCCGTTTTGTAATTTTTTCCTTTGTGGTTGATGGTTGTAAACATATTTTTTTAATTAATACTAAAAAGTTCGGACGCAATTTTATCTGCGATTAATTTTCCTTTATCGCTTAAAAATAATTTCTTTTCTTGTAATAAAATATCTTTCGACTGAATATATTTTTCAGATTCATTCAAACATTGTTTCAAAAAATCAGTTCCAAAATTAGTTTCGATGTAGTTCAAATCCGTTCCCCACATCGTTCTCAGCGAAGTTAAAATATATTCATTATAATTTTTTTGAGGTGTTAAATCTTCTTTTTCAATATCCAATTTATTTTCATTCAATGCCTGTATATAACGCACATTGTTCGCCACATTCCATTGTCTGCTATTGCCGTTGTAAGAATGTGCGGAAGGTCCCAATCCTAAATAATGTTCTTTTAACCAATAATTACTATTGTGTTTTGAAAAATAATTGTCGCGACAAAAATTGGAAATTTCATACTGCAAAAAATTATTTTTTTTCATCTCCTCCAACATTATTTCAAACTGAGATGCTCCTTGTTGATCGTCTATATTTTCGATTTTTTTATTTTTGATAGCATGTGCCAAAGCCGTACGAGGCTCTACTGTCAGGCAATATGCTGAAATATGTTTCACTTCTAACTCGAAGGCATTTTGTAAATTAATTTTCCAACGCGCATCACTTAACCGTTGAATTCCATAAATTAAATCGATGGAAATATTTTCAAAACCCGCATCCTGCAAGCCTTTTACAGAAGAAATGGCTTCCGTAGAAGTGTGTGCACGATTCATGAATTTCAAATCTCGATCAAAAAAACTTTGAATGCCAATACTAAATCGATTGAAAAAATTATTTTTCAACGCCTTTATTTTAGTCGGAGATAAATCATCAGGATTGGCTTCTATTGTTATTTCTGCGTCTGAAGCAATGTCAAACTGTTTTTGAATTTCTTCAAAAATAACATTTAACTCATCCGCAGAAAGTATCGAAGGAGTTCCTCCTCCGAAATAAATCGTTTTTATTTTTTGCTTTTCTAGGTAATTTTTTTGAAGAAAAATTTCATTTTTTAAAGCCTCCAAAAAATTATTTTTTTGATTCAAAGAAGTAGAAAAATGAAAATCGCAATAATTGCACGCCTGCTTACAAAAAGGAATATGAATGTAAATACCTGCCATAATTATTTCTTTATGACAATGCGAAATGTAGTGCCTTTACCAGTTTCCGAGTGCTTGACAAAAATTTTCCCAGAATGGTAATTTTCTATAATCCTTTTTACGAGTGATAATCCGAGCCCCCAACCACGCTTTTTAGTGGTATAACCAGGTTCAAAAACAGTTTTAAAATTCGATTTCGGAATACCTTTCCCAGTATCTGTAATATCTATAAATACTTGATTTTCCTGATCTTCAAAGGCAACTGTAATGATTCCTTTTCCCGTCATCGCATCTACTGCATTCTTACATAAATTTTCAATCACCCATTCAAAAAGTGGCACGTTGATAGATGCAAAAACAGGCGTTTTATGATCTGCTAAAAGAATAAAATGTACATTTTTAGACGTTCGTGTTTTAATGTATTCGATCGCCTTTTCCGTTACTTCCACCAAATTCTCTACTTGTAAAACAGGCAAAGATCCGATTTTTGAAAAACGTTCCGTAATGGTTTCTAAACGCTTGATATCTTGTTCCACTTGATGCAACATTTCATCGTCCATGTTTTTCAATTTCAAATATTCAACCCAGGCAAGCAGCGATGACAAAGGCGTTCCGAGCTGATGTGCTGTTTCTTTCGACATACCCACCCAAACTTGATTTTGCTCGATGCTACGCGATGTACTGAATAAAGTATAAGCGATAATTAAAAATAATCCGATGATTAAAAATTGGGCATAAGGATAATATTTTAATTGTGTGAGGATAAACGAATCTTGATAAAAAATATAATTTTTTCCTTTTTCACCTAAATCAATTTCAATCGGGGCATGTTCAGAAGCCATGAGATCAATGGTTTCGGAAAGAAACGCTTTATTTTTCAAATGAGCGGAGTCTATGTTTCCAGAAGCCACGATATTTTGTTTCGTCGAATCAGTAAAAATAACTGGCACGGAGGCGGAATTGATAGCTACTTCCGAAATAAATGATTTGATGAGATCGTCCAACACATTTTTTAATTGGCTGAAAAGTTTAGAATCTTTGTAGTATAAATAATTTTTTCGTCCGCTGGAAATTTCAATTTCTATTGGATCGTGTTGTGCCCGCATGGCTTGTAATTGCTGGCGAAGATAAGTAGTGTCATTTTGTTTGAGCGAATCTAAATTACGCGCAGAAATAATTTTTCCTTTTTCATCCGTTAAAATAACGGGAACCGTTTGGTTATTTTTTATTACTTCAAAAATAAAACTCACATCGCCCGAATTAAAATCAGGATTTGCTAATTCCTTCGTGCCTTGCGCCCACAATTCTACTTTTTCGCGCTCTTCGGATTTTATTTTTTTAAATAGATCGTTCGTGTATTTTACTAAACTCGCTTTGCGCTGAATGGCATCCGCCCATAGCTGAACTTTATTCCGCTCATCACTCGCAATTTTATGTACAAGTGTATTCGTGTACCACAAGGAAAAGCCAATGATAACGAGCGCTGAAATAAAAAGAAATAATTTCCAGCGATGTTTTTTTGAGTAAATGTCCACGAAAAATTATTTTTTGAAACAGGATTATTTCAATCTTTCTACAATCTCCGGAAGCCTTTTCAGCAGCGCCATTTCGCGCATTTTTCCGCGTGCTTCACTTGCCGGTGTACCAAAATATGTTTTTCCACTTTCTAAATCACCACCCACACCCGATTGCGCCAAAACAACAGCACCTTTGCCAATTTTCACATCACTTTTAACACCTACTTGTCCCCAAAGCGTTACGTTGTCTTCAATTGTTACAACGCCTGCAACGCCCACTCCTGAAGCAAACAAACACATTTTCCCGATTACGGTATCATGCCCAACTTGTATTTGATTGTCTATTTTTGTTCCTTCTCCGATAATCGTATCGCCAGAAACACCTTTATCGATGGTACAACACGCGCCAATTTCCACGTTATCGTGGATCACAACACGCCCGCAAGAAATCATTTTATCAAATTTTTCTGGACGTTTTTTATAGTAAAAAGCATGTCCGCCAATTACGGTATTTGAGTGAATAATGACATTGTTTCCGATGATGCAATTATCATAAATAACCACATTCGGATGCAGCACGCAATTGCTGCCAACACTCACATTATTGCCCAAATAAACACCTGGCATAATCACGGTATCTTTTCCAATTTTCGCGGTATCGCTAATCGGTTCCAAAGAAAATTTTTCCGGCTGAAAATGATTGACTAAACTATTGTAATCTCTAAAAGGATCGTCGGAAAAAATTAATGCTTTGCCTTCCGGACAAATTACTTTTTGGTTGATAAGAATCGTATCCGCCTTTGATTTCAAGGCTTTATCATAATATTTAGGATGATCCACAAAAACAATATCCCCCGCTTCTACTTTGTGAATTTCATTTAATCCGCTTACGATGTGGTCGGGATTGCCTTCAAATTCGGCATTAATAATCGCAGCAATTGCTTTTAATTTTTGAGAAGGATTTATTTTCATCTGTAAAAATATTTTTTCATTTTTCGTAATGAAACTATTTTAAATAGCCAAGATTAATACGATTCAAAGGTACATTTATTTGAGAAATCTTCGCTAAAATTTGAACGCAAAAAAAAGCGTCTCGAAAAAATATTTTTTCGAGACGCGAAATACTAAAAGATATTTAAAATTTATTTTACTCTTTCCACGTAAGAACTGTTGCGTGTATCTACTTTAATTTTTTCTCCTTCATCAATAAAAAGCGGAACGTTAATAACAGCACCTGTTTCCAGCGTTGCTTGTTTTAAAGTATTGGTTGCAGTATCGCCTTTTACGCCAGGCTCGGTATAGGTAATAACCAATTCCACAAACGTTGGCGCTTCCGCGGATAGTGCCAAATCTTCTTCGAAAGAAACTTTCACTTCCATTCCTTCTTTCATAAATTTAAATCCGTCACCAAAAAGATTTGCAGGAACATAAATTTGTTCAAACGTAGTCGTATCCATACATACAATGTGTTCGCCTTCTGCATAAATAAATTGCAACATGCGATAATCCACGCGTACCATTTCAACTTCTTCGCCAGAACGGAAACGGTATTCCACCGATTTTCCGCTCTTTAAATTTTTCATTTTTGCTTGATAAAATGCGCGCAAATTTCCGGGTGTACGATGTTGATATTCGGTAATGTAACACAATTCGCCATTAAAACGGATGACGGATCCCACGCCTATATCTGATGTTGTTGCCATTTGAAAAAATATTTTTTTGGAAGCACAAATTTATACTAATTGCGCGGATATCCAAATTATCGTTTTACTTAATTTTTGCTTTCTACGGCAGAATATTTTGCCATGTATTCTTTGCAAAGCTCCACCATTTCAGACGATCCGCAATAAAAAGGAGTGCGTTGGTGAAGTGATTTGATGTCTTGTTCCATAATACGCGAAAAGCCATCAGTTGCCTTTCCTCCTGCTTGTTCAACAATAAATGCCATCGGATTGCATTCGTACAACAAACGCAATTTTCCGCTCGGAGATTTAGAAGTAGTGGGATAAATATAAATGCCGCCTGTAATTAAATTTCGGTGCACATCAGCAACCGCAGAACCAATGTAGCGCGAGGAATACGGACGATTTGTTTTCGCGTCTTCTTCCTGACAATACTTAATGTATTTTTTCACGCCATCCGGAAAATGAATGTAATAACCTTCGTTAATGGAATATGTTTTTCCATTTTTTGCCATCATCATATTAGGATGCGACAAACAAAATTCTCCGATGGAAGGATCCAGTGTAAATCCGTTAACACCTTTACCTGTCGTGTAAACAAGCATGGTAGAAGATCCATAAATAATATATCCTGCAGCCACTTGTTCGGTTCCTCGTTGTAAAAAATCTTCCAAGGTTCCCGGTCCAGTAAGCGACGTCCGGCGGTAAATAGAAAAAATAGTTCCCACCGAAACATTCACATCAATGTTCGAAGAACCATCCAAAGGATCTATTGCCACCACATATTTCGCATTTGCCGACACGTGATTATCAATCAACACAATGTCCTCATTCTCTTCCGAAGCAATGGCACAGCACTCTCCACCCATACTCAAGGCTGCAATAAATTGTTCGTTTGCAAACATATCTAATTTCTTTACGCTTTCGCCTTGCACATTTATTTCGCCTACTTCGCCCAATATATCTGCCAATCCAGCTTTGTTTACTTCTCTGTTTACAATTTTGGCGGCTATTCCGATGTCTCTTAAAAGTCTAGATAATTCGCCTTTTGAATACGGAAAATCAGATTGTTTTTCGATGATGAATTGCCCAAGTGTCTTTACTTTGCTCATGGTGTTTTTTTATTTTTGAAAAGGCAAATATCGTAAAATTTTCATGTGCAAAATAGTTTAACTTTGCTTCCTCAAAAAAGCGATATGGAATATATCCTCCGACAAGGCGAAAAGCGAGATTTAGCAGCACTCTTAGAGTTGATAAAAGATTTGGCTGCGTTCGAAAAAGCGTCCGACGAAGTTGCCGTAACGGTGCAAGAGTTAGAACGCGACGGTTTCGGAGCAACTCCTATTTTTCATTTTTTTGTGGCAGAAACAAGTGAAAAAAAAATTGTAGGAATTGCTTTGTACTACATCAAATATTCTACGTGGAAAGGCAAATGTGTTTTTTTAGAAGATATTATTGTGAAAGAATCTTTTCGGAAATTTGGTATCGGAAAAAAATTATTTCAAGAAGTAGTAAAAGTCGCAAAATCAATGAAAGCAAGGCGAATGGAATGGCAAGTATTAAATTGGAATGAATCAGCCATCGAATTTTACAAAAAATTAAATTCCCATTTTGATGCCGAATGGATCAATTGCAAACTGACGGAAGAAGAGATTAATAAATAAAAAATGAAAATATTTAAGTTTGGCGGAGCGTCCGTGAAAGATGCTGAAGGCGTTAGAAATGTAGCAAAAATAATGAGACAATTCCAACACGAAAATGTTGTCATTGTGGTTTCTGCGATGGGAAAAATTACGAATGCGCTGGAACGTTTAACAGATGCTTTTTTTTATCAAAAAGAAATTCCTGCCAAGATATTAGACGAAATAAAAAAATATCATTTTGATATTTTAGAACAACTTTTTCCGAATAAAAACCATCCTGTTTACAATGAAATAAACAATGCGTTTGTAGAATTGGATTGGGCGATAGAAGGGCTTCCGGAATATTCCTACGATCAGGAATACGATCAAATTGTTTCTGTCGGAGAAATTATTTCAACTAAAATTGTGAGTGCGTATTTGTCTGAAACTGGAATAAAAAACGGCTGGAAAGACGTACGCGATATTATTCGTACCGACAATACTTACCGCGCAGGTACTGTAAATTGGGAGGTTACGGAAGAGATTTCAAAAAATATTTTTTTGAACACCGAAATAAATATTTTTGTAACACAAGGTTTTATTGGCGGCACTTCCGAAAATTTTACGACAACTTTAGGGCGCGAAGGTTCTGATTATACTGCGGCAATCCTCGCGTACGCGCTGGATGCAGAAAGTGTTACTATTTGGAAAGATGTGCAAGGCGTGCTGAACGCAGATCCAAAATGGTTTGATACAACACAAAAAATAGAACACCTTTCTTATCAAGATGCCATTGAATTAGCGTATTACGGAGCAACGGTTATTCATCCGAAAACAATTAAACCGCTTCAAAATAAAAAAATTCCACTGTACGTAAAATCGTTTATGGCGCCCGAAAAAGAAGGAACTATTATTAATCATTTGCAAACTTCCTTGCCCATTCCGTCCTTTATTTTCAAGATAAATCAGATTTTAATTTCTATTTCTCCGAAAGATTTTTCATTCATCGCAGAAGAAAATTTAAGTACTATTTTTAAACTTTTCGCAGAACATCGGATGACGATAAATGTGATGCAAAATTCTGCGATAAGTTTTTCGGTTTGTATGGACAATGACGAAAAAAAAATTCCCAAACTGATTGCTTTGCTTCAAAAATATTTTCGGGTTTTGTACAATGATAATTTAGAATTAATTACCATTCGCTATTACGATCAAGCAACGATAGAAAGGGTTTGCGTTAATAAGAAAATTTTACTCGAACACAAAAGTCGTTATACGGTTCAATTGGTGGTAAAGAATTTATAAAATTTATTTGTGGATTTTACGTGCTCTAAAAATAATTTTTTCAAACACGAAATTTTGAACGAAAAAAAGGTCTTCAAAAAAATATTTTTTCGAAGATAAAATCTGTATTCGCCAGAAAATTTTTTCAATAAAAAATATAATTATATTTGCACGAAAGCCTTTATTTATATATCTATTCTCATGAAAAAAAATCTTCTATTTTCCGTTTGTCTATTTAGTTTTATCGGATTTTACAATTCGTATGCACAAAAGAATACCGAAAAATCGCATTCTGTAGACGCTAGCGCGATGTACGACAAAAGCGACAGCGTTCCGCCGCCCGTTATTACGCATCATCACATCACAATAGATGGAAAAGAAATTAATTATACCGCTACAACTGGCTATATGCCTATGAAAGACAGTTTAGGCAAACTTCTCGCAAAGATATTTTACATTGCTTATACCAACGATGCGCCCGCTGCAAAACGTCCTGTAACCTTTGCATTTAATGGCGGTCCAGGCTCTTCGTCAATTTGGTTGCACATGGGCGCAATTAGTCCGATACGAGTGCATTTTGGAGATGACAATGGCGGAATGCCAGCGCCTCCTTACACTTACGGTGACAATCCAAACTCTTGGATTGGTTTTACGGATCTTGTTTTTATCGATCCGGTATCTACTGGTTACAGTCGTACCAACAAAGGTGTGAGTCCGCGCCGTTTTCACGGATATGCGCAAGACATTGCTTCTGTTGGAGATTTTATCCGATTGTATACAACGCGTAACGATCGTTGGGGAAGTCCGAAATTTTTGACTGGAGAAAGTTATGGAACTACGCGCGCTTCGGGTCTTTCCGGCTATTTGCAAAATGAGTATGGAATGTATTTGAATGGTATTACGCTTATTTCGTCGGTACTTAATTATCAATATTTAGAATTTAATAAAGGCAACGAAATTCCGTATGTGCTGTATCTGCCAACCTACGCTACCACGGCTCAATTTCATAAAAAACTTTCACCAGAATTGGAAGCAATGAGCCCTTCAGATTTAGCGCAAAAGACAAAAATTTTTGCGGAAGGCACGTACAATTATTTTTTAGTATTGGGCGATCAAGCACCTATAGAGCTTACCAACAAAGTAATTGACTCGCTTAATTATTTTACTGGACTGAGCAAAGAATACATTCGAAGCGCAAACGAACGCATCCAAGATTGGCGATTTTTCAAGCAATTATTGCGCGATGATGGCAAAACGGTAGGTCGTTACGACAGTCGTTACACCGGCGAAGATGCCGATGACGCAGGCGAAGCACCTTCTTACGATCCAAGTTATTCAGGCGTAAGCGGACTTTTTAACGGCGTATTTAATGAATACATCCGTAAAGATTTGGGTTACAAAAGCGATATGCAGTACGAAGCCCTTACCAATGTGTGGCCTTGGAGTTTTGGCAGCTCGAATAGTTATTTAGATGTTTCTGAAACGTTGCGTGATGCGATGACTGAAAATCCGTATTTAAAAGTGATGATATGTTGCGGTTATTACGATTTGGCAACTCCCTTTTTTAATGCCGAATACGCCGTTGATCACATGGGTTTGCGCAAAGATGTGAGAAAAAATATTTCGCTTACTTATTACAATTCTGGACACATGTTATATGTGAACAAAGCCGATGATGCGAAATTAAAAACGGATGCAGAAAATTTTTATCAAAGCGCCATTAAATAAAAATAGTTCAAAAAATTATTTTTTCAAATGAAAAATCTCGCAATAAATAATGCGGGATTTTTTTGTTTTTTCTTGTTTGAAAAAATATTTTTCAAACGTGCAGATTCTTCACTGCGTTCAGAATGACAACGCTTTTTCAATTGTCAATTTTCCATTCTCAATTTTCAATTAGCATCAGCAAATTTTCAAATCGAATTTTAGTATCCCACTTTTTCGCGTACTTTTTTTAATGTTTGTTGCGCGACAGCTTTTGCTTTAATAGCGCCTTGTTGAAGTTTTTTTTCTATTTCGGTTGTGTTGTTCATGTAATGAAGAAACAATGCGCGTTCGTTTTTATATTTTTCGACGATGAGTTCAAAAAGCGCTTGTTTAGCAGTTCCGTAACCGTATCCGCCTTTCAAATAATTCGCTTTCATTTCGGCAATTTGCGTTTCTGATGCCATTAATTGATATAGTGCAAACACGTTACACGTATCCGGATTTTTTGGTGCTTCTAAAGGAGTAGTATCGGTTTTAATGGATAAAATAATTTTTTTCAACTCCTTATCTGGTAAGAAAATATTGATAAAATTATTATACGATTTACTCATTTTTTGTCCGTCGATACCAGGCACAATCATCACTTTTGCATCAATCATCGGTTCTGGAATAACAAATGTTTCTCCATACGTACGATTAAAAACTCCGGCAATATCGCGCGCCATTTCGAGGTGTTGCAATTGATCTTTCCCCACAGGAACAATGTTGGCATCGTACAAAATAATATCTGCCGTCATCAAAACTGGATAGGTAAATAATCCAGCATTTACATCCGCCAAACGATTTGATTTATCTTTAAAAGAATGTGCGTTTGCCAACATCGGAAAAGGTGTTAAACAGCTTAAAATCCAAGTCAATTCGCATACTTCCGTTACATCGGACTGTCTGTAAAAAACATTTTTTTCGGTATCGAAACCAAAAGCAAGCCACGCCGCTGCGGTGCTGTACGTGTTGTTTCTCAATGTTTCAGAATTGCGAACGGTGGTAAGCGAGTGCATATCCGCAATGAAAAAAAAAGATTCGTGCGCACCTTTTTTAGAAAGTTCAATTGCCGGAATAATGGCTCCGAGTAAATTTCCGAGATGTGGAATGCCTGTGCTTTGTACGCCTGTAAGTAAACGATTCATGATTTATTTTTTGCAAAGATAGTTTTTCTTCGAATTAGTTTTTGATACAGAAATAATGCCTTCAAAAAAATATTTTTTCAAAGCCTATTTTTTCAATGGAAGAATGTCCCGTGCAAAAATTAAATTTTCATACCTTTGCATACTATTACACGAAAACAGATGGATTTTAAAACCGGAAAATTACTGGAAAACATTGTTGTTCCTGCTGATTTACGAAAATTAAAAGAAGAAGAATTGCCGCAAGTTTGCGACGAGCTTCGTCAATACATCATTGATTTGGTTTCTAAAAAAGGCGGGCATTTCGGCGCCAGCTTAGGCGTAGTGGAGCTTACCGTTGCTTTGCATTATATTTTCAATACGCCTTACGATCAATTGGTTTGGGACGTTGGACATCAAGCTTACGGACATAAAATTTTAACAGGTCGCCGAAAAAATTTTCACACTAACCGTATTTATCATGGTATTAGCGGTTTTCCGAAACGCAGCGAAAGTGAATACGATACATTTGGTGTAGGACATTCGTCTACTTCTATCTCTGCAGCGCTTGGTATGGCTGTGGCTTCGCATTATAAAAAAGAAAATGATCGTCAACACATTGCTATTATCGGCGATGGCGCGATGACTGGCGGACTTGCCTTTGAAGGCTTGAACCACGCGGGTATCGAGAATTCTAATTTGTTGGTAATTCTCAATGATAATTGCATGTCCATTGATCCGAATGTGGGCGCTTTACGCGAATATTTAACGGACATTACCACTTCGCATACCTATAATAAAGTAAAAGATGAAGTGTGGAATTTACTCGGAAAAATTAGCAAATTCGGACCTGGCGCGCGCGAAATTGTTGCCAAAGTAGAAAATGGTATTAAATCTTCTTTGCTCAAACAAAGTAATCTTTTCGAATCCTTGAAATTCCGTTATTTCGGTCCGATTGACGGACACGATGTTATCCGAATGACAAAAATTTTAGAAGATTTAAAAAATATTCCTGGTCCTAAAATTTTGCATTGTTTGACGATGAAAGGGAAAGGGTATAAATTTTCGGAAGAAGGAAATCAAACCATTTGGCATTCGCCCGGATTGTTCAATAAAGAAACCGGTGAGATTATTAAAATTATTCCGAAAGAGCCGCAAGCTCCCAAATACCAAGATGTTTTTGGACATACCTTGGTGGAATTGGCAGAAAAAAACCTTAAAATAATGGGGATTACCCCAGCAATGCCTTCTGGTTGTTCTTTGAATATTATGATGAAAGCGATGCCTGAAAGGGCTTTTGATGTTGGGATTGCCGAACAACACGCTGTTACATTTTCTGCAGGGCTTGCTACACAAGGCTTAGTGCCTTTTTGCAATATTTATTCTACGTTTATGCAACGTGCCTACGATCAGGTAATTCACGATGTGGCGATTCAAAATTTGCACGTTGTTTTTTGTTTGGATAGAGGTGGAATTGCAGGTTCAGATGGCGCAACGCATCACGGAGCTTACGATTTAGCTTATTTCCGCTGCATTCCAAACATGATTGTTTCCGCTCCAATGAACGAAGAAGAGCTCCGAAATTTAATGTACACAGCACAGTTAGAAAAAATAAAATCTCCATTTTCTATTCGCTATCCGCGTGGAAATGGTGTGATGCCTGATTGGAAAAAAGATTTTTCGGAGATAGAAATTGGTAAAGCCAGAACTATTAAGAATGGAGAGGATCTGGCAATTTTAACGATTGGTCATGTGGGAAATTATGCGTTGGACGCTTGCAAACAATTGGAGAAAAAAGGTATCAGCGCAGCGCATTACGATATGCGTTTTGTAAAACCGATTGATGAAAAATTATTACACGAAGTTTTTTCTAAATTCAATAAAGTAATTACGGTGGAAGATGGCTGTGTGATGGGCGGAATGGGTAGTGCCGTGATTGAATTTATGGCAGACAATAATTATTCTGCGCAAGTAAAACGATTGGGAATTCCCGATAGAGTAATTGAACACGGGGAACAAATGGAGCTTCACACCGAATGTGGATATCATCCAGAAGGTATTGTAAATGCTGCAATGGAGATGATTGGAATGAACAACAAAGCAATGGTTGTTTAAAGAATAAGGCTTCGAAAAATTAATTTTTCGAAGCCTTAAAAATGAATGCAAAAATTAATTCGCACCTTCTAAATTAAATTCTAAATTTTCTTCAAAAGCCAATGCTCCATTGTTTTCCGCTTTTTTAGAAACAGGTATTTCTTTAGCAGGAATTGTTTTTTTAGCCACTTTCGAAGGCATCAAGGTATTTAATCCGTTCAATTCTAATCGTAAATCGCGCAAGCACATCCCGAGTAAAATGGCTTTCTTCGTATCGAGCGAAGTGAATTCAATATCAAATTCATCTTGCTGAATGGCCTGCGCTTTAACCGACATATCGATTTTATTGTCTAAACAATATTCTATCAGCGCAGAAATATTTTTTCTTTTTAAAGTTACGGATGGCATTTTTTCGTTCATGGTTTTAGGTTTTTAAGAGATATCAAAATAATCTATATCTGTAAAAATAAAACTTTTTTTTTACTTGAAAAAGTGTTTTGAAAAATTATTTTTTTGAAGACTAATTTCGGCTCTTTATTTTTTGTAGAAATTCATTTCCTGCACGTAACGTGCAACGGGTTCGGGCATAAAATGAGAGACATTTTTTTTATTCCGAATGGCTTCTCTTATAAAAGAAGAAGAAATATCCATGAGCGGCGCTTCCGTTATTTTTACGTTCGGATGATTTTTTAAATCATCTCCAACTTCGTTGGGGCGCGGATAAATGTATAGCTGATAATTTTCTAAAATGCTTTCGTAATTTTTCCATTTATGAAACGTATTCAAATTATCGCTGCCCATAATCAACACAAATTCATCTTTTGGATGTTTTTCTTTTAAATAGGTAAGAGTATTTATCGTGTATGAAGGCTGCGGTAAATTAAATTCTATCTTACTTGCTTTCATTTTTGGATGATCTCCAATTGCTTCTTGTACCAAGGCAAAGCGATGATTGTTCGCTAACAATCCTTTTTTTTCTTTCAGCGGATTATGCGGAGAAACAACAATCCACAAGCGTTCCAAATCGGTAAATTCCAACATGTAATTGGCAATCACCATGTGTCCAACGTGAATGGGGTTGAAGGATCCGAAAAGAAGTCCAATTTTCATTTAAAAAATCAGGTTAAAAATTCGTTCACTAATTTTTCTGCTTCCGCGAAGGCAATATGCAAATGTTCATTCAATAAAATTTTATCAAACAAGTGTGCTTTTTCTAATTCTACAACTGCTTTAGCAGTACGTCTGGCAATACTTTCCGGCGTTTCTGTTTTTCTTCCTTTCAATCGTTTTTCTAAACTGGCAATGGAAGGCGGCATCACAAAAATAGCCAATGCTTGCGCACCAAATTGTTTTTTCAAATTCAATCCTCCGTCTACATCCACATCAAAAATAACGTGTTTGCCCATTTTCCAAATACGCTCAATTTCACTGCGAAGTGTTCCATAAAAATGATTTTCATATACTTCTTCCCACTCAATAAATTCATTGTTTTCGATTCGTTTTTTAAATTCTTCTACACTTAAAAAATAATAATCCGCGCCATTTTTTTCAGTTCCTCTTTTGGCTCTACTACAAGCCGAAACGGAAAATTCCAACAAAGAATTTACTTTCAATAAATGATGTACAATGGTTGTTTTTCCTGCACCGGAAGGAGCTGAAAAAATAATTAATTTACCGTTCATTTTACAAAACGTTTAGCGATTGTTCTTTAATTTTTTCCAATTCATCTTTCATCTGAACAATTATTTTTTGAATGCTTACATCATTTGCTTTCGAGCCAATGGTGTTAATTTCGCGACCAATTTCTTGGGAAATAAATCCGAGTTTCCTTCCGCAAGAAGGCTCTTGCATCGTTGTCGTAAAATAATTACAATGTGTTTTTAGGCGCACTTTTTCTTCTGTGATATCAATTTTTTCAACGTAATAAATCATTTCTTGTTCGAAACGGTTATGATCTATTTTATCTACAACAACAACTTCAGAAATATTTTTTTGAATTCGATCTCTGATTTTTTTTATCCTTAAAGGATCAGCTTCTTCTACGTCTTTCAGACCTTTCAAAATATTCTCAATTCTTTTTCCGAGCTCTTGCGCCAATACCTTTCCTTCGTCTCCGCGAAATTCATTTAATTTTTCAGCTGCTGCTTTTACGGCAATCATTACCGAAGACCATTCGCTTTCATCTGGCTCTGAATTTTCTACTTGCAATACATCTGGCATTTTTAAAATCACCGATAAATAATTTTGAGGTGTTTGATCCAGCTCTGTTTCCAAGGCTTTCAACTCGTCAAAATATTGTTTAGCTAATACTTTATTGACAGAAAATTTTTTTTCGCGCTCTTCTTCTTCGGTATAAATTACGACATCCACTTTTCCGCGATCGAGAATTTTTCCCAATTCCGAACGTAATTCTGTTTCTTTCGCCTTGTATCGTCCTGGCATGCGAACGCTTAGATCTAATTGTTTGCTGTTTAAAGAGCGCATCTCAACAGAAATTTTTTTTTCAGAAAAATCAATACTTGATTTTCCAAAACCGGTCATAGATTTTAACATAATTATTTTATTTTTTTCAAAAGTAAGGAAAATAAGCGCTGATTCGCACGCTGTAAAGGAGAAGAAAAAACACGTTCAAAAAAATAATTTTTCGAAGCACTATTTCCGGAGAATTATTCTGCGAAAAAATCCTTCACAAAACAATACAAATTAAAATCAGGAAATTTTATTTTTACAGAAATTTTATTTTGCAATTCTTTTTTAGAAACCGTTTTCATCCGCTCGTATTGTATCAATTTATAGGCTTTCTCAGCTAACAAAAATATTTTTTTTTCGTTGGTAATTCCTATTTTAAAATGTTGCTCAATTGCAGTTACAAGCTCAATAATTCCAATATTTTGAGAAGCAATCGTTTTTAAAATCGGAATGTGCCAATCGCTTTTAGAAACAACAGATTGCTTCAGGTTTTTCATAAAAATATCTGCGCCTTCTCTGTCGGATTTATTCACTACAAAAATATCAGCAATCTCCATAATTCCAGATTTACTGGTTTGTATATCATCGCCCGATTCTGGAACCAACACAAGCACCGTCGTGTCCGCCAAACCCGCAATCTCTACTTCCGATTGTCCCACGCCCACCGTTTCCACAAACACATAATCAAAACCGAAAGCACGCATCACATCTGTAATTTCTATGGTTTTAGCAGACAACCCACCGAGCGATCCGCGCGTAGCAAGCGAACGAATAAAAATATTTTCATCCGTAAAATGTTCGCTCATTCGTAGGCGATCTCCGAGTAAAGAACCGTAATTAAAAGGCGATGTAGGATCAATGGCAACAATTCCGATTTTCTTTTTTTGTTCTGATAATTTCGAAATCACCGCATTTACGAGAGTGCTTTTCCCTGCACCTGGTGGACCAGTAATGCCAATCAAAGGTGTATTTTTAGTAAACGTTAGCGATGCTAAAATTTCCGAATGTCCTTCTAATTCGTTTTCAACAATGGTGATGCAACGCGCCAACGCTTTCGCATCGCCCGCTTTAAAAGATTTTATCAATTGTTGAATGGCTTCCATAAATCAAAACAAATATACGATATAATGCAAAAGAGGCTTTCAAAAAATAATTTTTCAAACGCTAATTTCGGACGTTTCATTTCCCTTTATATAGTACATTTGTTTCACAAAATAAGATGAACGAAATAAAATTATCCGTTGTTATCATTGCCTTTAACGAAGAAATAAATATCGAAAGATGTTTGTCGTCCGTGAAAGATATTGCCGATGATATTGTAGTGGTGGACTCTTTTTCAACTGATAAAACGGAAGAAATTTGTAGCAAATACGAGGCGCGATTTATCTCTCATAAATTTGATGGGCACATCGAACAAAAAAATTGGGCGATTACGCAAGCGCTTTATCCACATATTTTATCATTAGATGCCGATGAAGCATTAGACGAAAATTTGAAAAAAAATATTTCGGATGCTAAAAAGAATTGGCAGTTTGATGGTTATGAAATGAATCGTTTGACTAATTATTGCGGGAAGTGGATTAGGCATTGCGGCTGGTATCCAGATAAAAAAATGCGTTTGTGGGATAGTCGGAAAGGCAAATGGGGCGGCACAAATCCACACGATAAATATGAAATGGAAAATAAAAATTCAAGACTTGGATTTTTGCAAGGCGATATTTTACATTATAGTTTCTACACGATTGAAGATCATATCAAACAAATAAATTATTTCAGCGATATTGCCTCAAAAGCCTTATATATCAAAGGAAACAAAGCCAATTTCACAACTATTTATTTCAATCCGATTGCAAAATTTATCAGTAGTTATTTTATTCGTTTAGGATTTTTGGATGGTTATTACGGATTTGTCATCAGTAAAATTTCAGCCAAACACACGTATTTGAAATATAAAAAATTGCAATTACTTGGAAAGTAATTTTTCGAAAACACTTATATATTCGGCAGTAATGGCGGGAATGGAATGTCTTTCAGAAGCATAAAGAAAAGCTTTTTCAGTCAATTCATTTTTCAAATTTTGATTATCGAGCAGCTCCGAAATATTTTTTGCGAGCATTTTTGCATCTTTCTTTTCTGAAACCAACCCTCTTCCAGAAATCAATTCGTTTAATCCTCCAGCATTTGTACTTGCCACCGAAACCTTGTAAATAAAGGCATCCAAAACGCTACTACCCAAACCTTCTTCTTCAGAGCTCATCGCAAAAACATCAAACACAGAAAAATAATCTGTAACATCTTCTGTAAATCCATTCAGAAAAAATATTTTTTCGAGACCTAGTTTTTCGATTTCAGCTTCCACCTTTTTTTCCAAAACTCCTTCTCCAAAGTGCAAAAAAACAAAATCGTTTCGAAGTAAGGAAAGTTCATAAATGGCATTCACCATCGTAATCGGATCTTTGTGCGGAACAAGCGCAGCAATAGTTCCAATAATTTTTTTATCCTTCCAAGAATTTTCAAAAATAAATTTTTCAGCACGCTCTTTATCAATGGGTGAAATTTCTAACGCATCGCTAATCACGGAAACATTTTCCATTCCAAAATTTTCCAAAATAGTTTTCACTGGATTGGAAATAGCAATTAATTTATTTGTAAAACGGTATTTCATTTTCGTAAAAAATCCACTCGGAACAAAATCAACTCTGCGTGTATAAACGACTGGCTTGCGATGAATAAATTTTGAAAGAACCGCTGCAAACTGAGCTTTGGCAGTTTGTGCGTGAATCAGATCGTAATCATTTCCGTAAAAAAGTAAAAATAAAATTGTTTGAAAAAATGATTTTACTTGGTACGTATTAAAATCATTTTTTTTGGAAATATGAGACAACGGATATTTTTTTCGACACAACACATCTACCTCTAATCCTGCATCACGAAAGCCTTTCATGTTATAAAAAGTTTGACGCTCTCCTCCTCGCCATGATTTTTCGGTATTTACTTCAAGGATTTTCATTCGTCTATTTTTTCGTTTTTAAAGGAGAAATTATTGAAGAGAAAAAAGGCATTAAAGAATGCGAAAAAAGTAGCTCCAGCTTGTGTTTCAAGTGTATCTTCACTAAACATAGAAAGCAAAGCAATCAGAAAAAAAGTGATATAAAAATAATTAGAAAATCCTTTTTCCCGCAACAGTGGATATACAAGAGAAAGAACAAACCACGCGAAACCAATAATCCCAAAAGCCACGCCAATAGCCAGAAATTGATTGTGTGAACGCAACCGCTCTTCTACCTTAAGAGGCGATTTTTCACGAATATATTCGGCAGCAAACGCATTTTTTACATCGCCCGTTCCAACACCAATCAGCGGATTACGTTGAATAATACCAATGGCGGCTTTCCAATACGACAAGCGTTGCGAAACTGAATGTCCAGAAGGGTTTTCATTGTTTTCAAACGTATGAATATCGCCCAACAATTGATACAACCGCGCATTTAGATTTCCCAAGTGTTGATACTTATAATTTGGAATTCCTTTTTGGATGGAAAAAATTTCAGCGTCACTTAATGTATTTACGCCCACTGCATCTTTGCGTTCATTTTTAGATGTGAGGAAACGAATCAAGGTGTATTTAATATCGTTTCCTTTTAAATCTTTTTGATCAAATTTAATAGTGCTTCGCCTATTCCAAGAGGTTTCCAACTCATTCCAACAAATATACATCATCACAAAATGCCCGTTTTCGGAAAGTGTGCTGGTGCTGTCGTTGAAATATAAATTGCGTTGCGACGTTTTTTTTTCAAGCGTTGAAAAATTAATTTTCGGAGGCATTTTATCGTATTGATGAATCCTCATCGCGGCATACGCAAAAACAATTATCGGCAACAAAATCATTAGTGCGAAAAATATTCTTTTATGCTGTTTCCACGCCAAATAAATCAATAAAATAAAACTAACGAGAAACAGAACCAGCAAGCCAGTAATGGATTCCAGAATAATCATAAAAATAATAAACCATAAAATAAGGAGCGCAAAAAAATATTTTTTCGACGTACTTTTTTCCGTGTAAATGTAATATGCCAAAGTAAAAATGCAGATGCAAATTAACAATGCCAAACGTATCGCAGCAATAAAAATAGATATGTCGCGCACGTCTACAATCACGGTTTGTGGCGGATCTGTAGGAATGTATCCAAAAAATACGGACATCGAAATAAAAGTGGAACACAGTACGGCAGCAATAAAAATATGTAAAATCCAATGCAATTTTTTAAGCGAAATTTTTTCAGAAGAAGAAAGTATCAAAGGAAGTAAAAACAGTGGGATTTTTTTTCGGATATCTTCTAAACCGTAATCAAAATCGCTCGTGTAGAGCAATCCAATCAAATGTAAAATAAATACAGAAGCAATAATTACAGCAGCCTTATTGTTCCAAAATTTGCAAATTTTTTCTTTCAGATGTCCTTCCCACAACCAATTGAGGAGTAAAACAATTTGCGCCAAACTCATTAAAAACATGGACAAAGGCAAACCAATTACCAAAATTGCCAAGCCGAAAAAATAAATAGCAGAATGGTATGAGCGAGGCAAATTTATCTTCATGAAAAATTAATTTTTCGGAGTACTAAAATAAAATTTTATTTCTGTGTATGAAGTCCTGTTTGCTGATCATGAAAAGAGTGAATCGGTTTGGCGATGGTAGTTAAAATCGAGTCGTAGCGAGCCGTATCATTTAGCAGCGTAACAGCATCCGTAATTTCCGGATCCCATTTCAGATTGTCTGCTTGCCGTCCTTTTTGATAATAATAACGCGATACAATTTCGTTTTCGATTAATTCCATAATACCTTTTTTATTTTTTTGTAAATCGGCTTTTTTATCGTGTTTTATTTTGTCTTCCAAAGCCGTAAATTCAGGTGTTATGTCCTCATAATAATTTTCTTTTTTCGTATCTTTTTTAAGCTGTTCTAAAGTTTGTTCGCTTTTCGTGGTATAATCGTAATTTTTATCTTTAATGAAATCCAAAAAATTATTGAAATCTTGATCAGTAATCGAGAAATCCGCTACCGAAGGAATGGTAGGATGTTGCGTGCGATATTGTGTTGCGAAATCAAAAATTAAGGATTTATTAATCAGACTGAGTTCGATGTTGCTAATTTGATCTTGTTGAAATTTCACATCCGGATCAATACCGCCGCCGTCGTATACAATTCGTCCGTCTTTCGTACGAAAAGCTGTAATCAAAGAATCTGGAACATCAGGCACAGTGCCATTTTGCGCACGGTGCGAATAATCTAATTTCTGAATACATCTTCCGCTCGGAATGTAATATTTTGCAACCGTTAATTTTAATTCCGCATTGTAACTCAACGGCCGCGTTTGTTGCACCAAACCTTTACCAAATGTGCGTTGTCCGAGAATAACACCTCTGTCTAAATCCTGAATACTTCCGGAAACAATTTCCGCTGCGGATGCGGAACCGCCGTTCACAAGCACTACAATGTGCGTGTTTAAATCCGTTGGCGGATTAAGTGTTTTATGGCTATGATCCCATTCCGCCATTTTGCCTTTTGTATTGACAACGACTTGTCCTTGCGGTTCAAAAATATTCACCATATCCACGGCTTCGTTGAGTAAACCGCCTGGATTTCCGCGCAAATCAAAGATTAAATATTTAAAATCCGGATTTTTTTTCAACTGTAAAAAAGCGTTTTTCACTGAATCGGCGCAGTTTTCCGTAAAACTGGTTAATTGAATATAACCTGTATTCTTGCTTACCATCCCGTAATAGGGCACGCTGCTCACTTTAATTTCTTCGCGCTGAAGCGTTTTTAAAAGCTGTTGTCCGTCTCGTTCCACCAATATTTTTATTGCCGTATTCGGCTGGCCTTTCAAAAATTTCCCGATGTCATCAGGACTTTTTCCCTTCACGGAAATGCCATCAATTTCTAAAATTTTATCTCCCGCCATCAAGCCTGCTTTTTGTGCAGGAAAACCCTCGTACGGTTCCGCAATATAAATGTAATCGCCTTTTTGGCGAATGAGCGCGCCAATACCGCCGTACTGGCCCGTTGTCATAAAACGAAAATCTTCAATTTCAGATTCTGGAATGTAATCAGTGTACGGATCCAAAGAAGCCAACATCGCATCCATGCCTTTTTTCATCAAGGTTCCGGGCTGAATACTGTCCACGTAATAAATATTTAATTCTCGAAACATCGTCGAAAAAATGTCGAGATTTTTAGAAATCTCAAAATAATTATCCGCGAAACTATACGAAACAATCGCATAACCAACAATGCTTACAGCAATTATCGCTAAACGAAATTTTTTTAGAATATGGAAAAAAGTCTTCATCAAAAAATATTTTTTTAAAACTGTTTTTTCAAGGAACCGGATCGTGTCCGTGACCGCCCCAAGGATGGCACGACAAAATTCTTTTCAACGTTAAATATCCGCCTTTTCCGGCGCCGTATTTTTTTATAGCTTCAATGCCATACTGCGAGCAAGAAGGCGTGTATCTGCACGAAGGCGTTAAATGAGGCGAAATCGCATTTTGATAAAATTTTATCAAAACAATAAAAAAAGCGCTCATCATTTTATTCATTTTCCTGCGATAAACGTTGTAAAATTAATAATATTTTCGATTCGATTTCCGCATACGAAAGCGACGTGCTCGAGGTATAAATAAATGCGATGCGCGTATTTTCTTTTTGTAAAAGAAGTGTTTCTTTGTTTTTGCGATATGCTTCTCGTATCAATCGTTTCAAGTGATTTCGATCGACGGCACGTTTAAATTTTCTTTTCGGGACGCTGATTAATATTTGTGTTAAAAAATTATTTTCCGAAACTGCTTTTTTCCACACCACTCTAAAAGGCGCTACAGAAAAGAATTTTCCGGTCTTTATCAATTCCTCGATGAGGATTTGACTGCAAAGTCGTTCTTGCTTTTTGAAAGTTTGTTTTGGCATGCTTTTATTCCCGATACAAATTAACGATAGATATTGGATTTTGCGAAGATGGATTTGAAAAATTATTTTTTGGAAGGTTCTTTTTTGAAGAAAAAAAATAAAAAAAATTGCGTATCCAAAACAAATGAATAATTTCGTCCTCCGTTTTAGGACTTTTTTCTTGAAAAATAATTGCCCGGGTGGCGGAATTGGTAGACGCGCTGGTCTCAAACACCAGTGAATTAACCTTCATACCGGTTCGATCCCGGTCTCGGGTACGATTCTTGAAAGCTTCCAAGTTTCAAGAATTAAGCATAGCCTTGTTATCGAAAGATAATGAGGCTTTTGTTTTTAGCGGTATTTGCTAATTTCCAAAACAGACAGCTGCAATGTGTATGGGTCATTGAGATTTACAACCAGTTTTCGATACTGCTTAATTTTTCAAATGGGTTTTTACTCCACTCGATCATCCTCCGCTTGCAATACAAAATTATCAGAGGTTTCGTAAATAAACGAAATCACATGACACGTTGCGGCATTCCATGCTGGATTGATGTGATAATTTGTATAACTTTTTACAACCGTTGTTCCAGCACTTACGTTTCCTGTTGCTAAGGTATCGCCCCAAGCATTGTTAATGACATCACGTAATGTAAAACGTTTTGAATAATTGGGAATATCACTCGGGTTTGTGGCATAATCTTCTTGCCAATCAAAAATACTATCCTGAACCAATAATACAACCAATTTATAGGTATTTGTTCCGCTTAAAGCAGATACAAATTGAGATGAAAGGCTGGTGTTTAACATTCTTGTGGAAGTATTATACGTATTGGTAACGGTGATGTTTGCCAATATCGGCGCTTTTGTTAAACTATCAACCACCGTTGCCCAAGCAGTAGTAGGCAACCCTTTGCTTCCACTAACTGTAAAGCGATCAATCATACCTTGTGGTAATCCATTATTTGAAATCCCAAAAAAATTATCGTAAGTAGTACCAACAGCCGAGCGGTAATCAACACTGTACGCCCCTGTTGGAGCCCCTGTTGGTAAAGGGTTTGGCGATGGACAAGGTCCAGCAAAAGAAGCACTTACATTTAATTCCATACACACCACTTGATTCCCATACAATTGGCGCAATGTTTCCGATTCTGCTCCAGCTGTTGGGCAATTTCCACAAAGATGTCCGGTATAATCTTCCACCAACACTTTACGCACGGCATTATTCCCAGTAATTGTTTTAGTGCTTTGTGGTTTATACGGATTGTTTACTTTATCGCAGGAAGCGAGTAAAAATAAACTCGCGATGCATCCAAAAATCAGTATTTTTTTCATTTGAAAAATTATTTTTTTGAACGATTAAAAGCTACTTGTAATGCTTAAGGTTAAACCATTTGATGCTGGTACATTACGGCATACGCCGCCTACACAAAAAATTCCGGCACGTTGTTTTCCGTAACCAACAGTAATACGGCTGGCATTAATGGTATAGCCAGCATTGGCGATGAAATAATGAATTTGTTGTGCCGGATTTGGATTTCCATAATTGTATTCATCCAATGCAGATACAAACCAATTGGAACCTAAGCTATATTCTAACAACAACGAAGCCCAATTGTGCATGTCTTGCTTGGTTGCTAAATGTTCTAAATCACAACGCAAAGCATGATCGGAATTAAATTTATAGGTTACATCTACCACCGCAATGTTGGAGTAAATAGTGGGCCAGCCAACTTGTCCTTGTATTACGTTTTTATTGTAAACTTGATAGGCATATTCGGCAGTTCCTGTAAATTGTTTGGAAAATTTATGATGTACGGAAGTAAATAAATCGCGGTAATACGTTTCTTGCCCGATGGCAAAAAAATCGGATTTGTATCCTTGGCGCGTTGTGCTCATATCATTTACATTAACCGTATCCAAGGAGTTAGCGCCCGAAAAATTAACGAGTAAATCTGTGCCGTAATGTCCGCCAAGTAAGGATTCTTTTTTAATTTTATATTGCACTTCACTTTCGAAACCCATTTCACCGTTTGGCTGTGTAGCATAAGGGTAAAACGACATTAATTCCTCTGTATGTTGCAGTGTAAGTGCTGGTAAATAATTAATATCTAACACACTTCCTGTTTGAGTACGATCGGATTTAAAATCCATATTATCCACGCGTTTTCCGTCCAGTGTAATAGAAAATCCTTTTTGGGAATAACTGGTCATCACCAACAAGGATTGTCCTGGTTTATAAATGTAATGATTGAACGTAGAAGGATCATTTATTTTGTAGGCATATTCCCCGTATAAATTTAATCCATTTCGAATGATATTAATGCGTCCGGCGCTTGCACCAACATTTTGCGGTAATACATAAATGGGATCTTGATCCACTTGGTATTTACTAACAAAACTTCCACCAAGGATAATATGTGTTTTATCATTCGCCATTTTATCAATCAACTCATTTAAATTTACTTCGCCGTCTGCTCCTCTCACCAATCCAGGACCTTCGCTAAAAAATTCGCGTTGTTTCCCGATAATTCCTTTGATGTAAATTCCTTTGTAAGGATTGTAGCGCAGACGTACTCCATCCATTGCATTATCCAATCCCAATCCACGTTCCTCATAACTTCTAAAAATCATTCCGGTACCAAATTGCTCGTAAAAGCTGCCTACGGTAACTTCCATGTTATCCATTTTATAGCTGAAATAACGATACGGAATGCCTGTACCTTGATAACGAGAATCAAAACCTTGCATCACATCTAAATAACTTTCATAACGAAATCCAGCAGAAATATTGCCGTTTGTATAATTCACATTAAGGAATCCATTGCTCAACATTTTTTCAGGAACAGGTGGCGCTCCAATAGTTGAATCGGGGTTATAGTATTGTGCATCCAATTCGAAATTCCCGTGTATTTGTCCCATATTATTTTGGGCTTGCAGCGTATAGCAGGTAGTAAATAGGAGAAACGACAGCGTTATTTTTGCAACATTTTTTTTCTTTTTCACAATCTAAATCGAGTCTAAAAATTATTTTTTTATTCGGTTATTTTTTCGCCTTTAGCAACTTTTTTCACAATATCATACAGTTTGTCGGCATCTCCTTCCGCATAGGAATTATGTTGCCAAACAATTTCTCCGTTTCCATTCAAAACAAAGGTAAAAGGTACATTGTTCACATTCATAGCGCGTTTAAAATCTTGATTTTCGTCGATGTACACATCATACGTCCAACCTTTTGCATTCACGTCGGTAGCCACGTTGGCGGCAGCTCTGGCATCGTCAATAGATATAGCAATTACTTTTACGCCAGTTTCTTTTTGCCAATCAGGATATTCTTCTGCAATGGCATCCAATTCTTTTTTGCAAGGTTTGCACCAAGTAGCCCAAAAATCAATAATAATGGGCTTTCCGTTGTTGCTAATTTTGCTGGTGTTAAAAACGCTACCGTCCAATGCTTTTAAATCAACGGAAGGTAATTTTTGCAATGCTTTTTGCTGAGGTGCTGTAAAGGAAATACCCGTAAAAGCAGCCGCAATAATAACTAAAAAATATTTTTTCATAATGAAGTTTTAAAAAAGGTTAAAAAAATAAATCAGCGGCAGGACATTCAAAAAACGTTCCAAACCGCTGATTCATTTAATTAATTTAGAAAAATTTATTTACTAATGATAACTTTCTTAGTGATGGAATTATTATTGGCAATGATATTCACAAAATAAATTCCGTTAGTCAAATTTGATCCATCCAACTGAATGATGTGTTGCCCTTGTGCTAATACACCTTCGTTATCAGTCATTACTTTTTGCCCTAACATATTGTAAACAGTAATCAATACATTTTCCGATTGTTTCATACCAAATGCAACGTTTGCAATGCTATTGGTAGGATTTGGATAAATGTCTAAATACGACAAGCTGCTGTTTTCTTTAATATCTGTT
>JBDTAC010000072.1 GCA_039924845.1 Bacteroidia bacterium | reverse complement strand
GAGTACTTTTAAAACGGAATTGCCTTGTTAAACAAGCGTCTTGAGAGGATAATAGCATTTATTAATGAGCTGTGAGTATCTTAGTCACAGCTGTGAGTGTCTCAGTATGAACTGTGAGTGAGGCAGTATGAGCTCTTAGTATCTTACTAACAGTTCTTAGGTAGGCACTTACAGCTCTTAGTGAGGTACTAACAGTTCTTAGGTAGGCACTAACAGTTCTTAGTGTCATACTAACAGTTCTTAGGTAGATACTTACAGCTCTTAGTAAGGTACTAACAGCTCTAAAAATGTTTTTAAGAAATGTTAGTTTGTACTTATGATTTAATTGTGTGATTTTATGGACTTCTGCTACTTTCTTTCGATTAAAGAGGGTTTAAAAACGATTTGAAAAATTTATACTACCTGTATATCAATACATTAAATATAATTATAGTACTATGTATTGCATAGTATTATTTAAAATACATATCTTTGCGTCATCAAATTAAAAACCATGAACATAGAAAACACAAAAGCACAAATGCGCAAAGGAGTACTCGAGTTTTGTATCCTTTCTATTTTGTCGGGCGGAGATGCTTATCCTTCGGAAATCATCGAAAAAATGAAACAAGCTAAATTAATTGTGGTGGAAGGAACGCTTTATCCTTTGCTTACGCGATTAAAAAACGAAGGCTTATTAACGTATCGCTGGGAAGAATCTTCTTCCGGACCTCCGAGAAAATATTACAAACTCACAGAAATTGGAACTAAATTTCTGGACGAACTAAACATGACTTGGAACGAATTAGTAGAAGCAGTAAAAAAAGCAACTTCAAAAAAATAATTTTTAAAACCCGAATTTTCTAAACCTACAAAACCATGAACAAAACTGTAACCATCAACATCAGCGGAATTATTTTTCACATCGAAGAAGACGCTTACAACGCGCTCAGCAATTACCTCAGCACCATCAAAAGTTTTTTTAAAGACTCTGATGGTCGTGATGAAATTATGGCAGACATTGAAAGTAGAATTGCTGAAATTTTACAACAAAAAATAAGTACCGCCAAACAAGTTATTGTAATGGCAGATGTGGATGCTGTAACGCAATTAATGGGAAAACCAGAGCAATTTGCAAGCGAAGAAAACGCGGAGAAAACAACAGAAAATAATACCAACGAAAATCAATACTCTTCTTCTGGAAATCACAGAAAACGTGTTTTTAGAGATGAGGATAATAAAGTTCTGGGAGGCGTTTGTGCTGGTGTTGCTGCTTACTTTGATATGGATCCGATTTGGTTGCGTTTGGCTTTTGCGATTTCGTTTTTCGTATTTGGTTCCGGATTTTTGTTTTACATCATTTTATGGATTGTTATTCCGAAAGCCCGCACTACTGCAGAGAAATTGGAAATGCGTGGAGAAAATGTGAACATCAATAACATCGGAAAATCCATACAAGAAGAAATGGAACATTTGAAAAAGCGAATGGATGATTTCACCAAACCCGAAAACAAAGAAAAAGCAAAATCTTTTGCACAAGGAGTTGGAAATACATTTGTTGATTTTTTCACCAGTATTTTTGGGAGAGCTTTTCGGATTATCGCAAAAATAGTTTCTGTATTCTTGATTATCATTGGTTTTACGATCACTATCGTTTTAATGAAAATGTTTTTTTGGGGTTTCTGGCACCATGATTCGTCCCACTTTTTAGAAACATTTTTCAATTCGCAACAGCAAATTTATTTATCGCTCATTGCCTTGTTTTTAATTATCGGAATTCCATGTTTGTATATTATTTATATAGGTTTTCGCACTATTTTAAATATAAAAACTCCGCATCATTGGCTTCGATTTATCACGTATCCTTTGTGGATTATCGGCTTGCTAATTGGTTTTTATGTTACCATGGATTCGGTTTCAAGCTTTGATGAATCATCCAGAATTTCTGAAACGATAGCTCTGAAACAACCGCTTCACAATACTTTATATTTAAAAGGTACAGAGCCTCAAACAGATGACAATACTGATGTTAAAGTTTTTTCGCACCACCGAATTCATCACAATCATTTTTACTTTAATGGAATTTATTTCAACGGAATCAGCGTAAATAATTTGTATGCCAATTTGAAAATTGTTCCGAGTAAAACAGATAGTTTTCAATTAGAGGTTACAAAAATCTCTTACGGAAGCGACAAAAAAGAGGCGTTTACTTTTGCGAAAGACATCAGCTATTCCTTTATCCAAAACGATTCTGTGCTTAATTTTGATCCTATTTTCAAATTAGCAGAAAACGAAAAATGGAGAAATCAACAAATTACGTTTATCTTAAAAGTGCCTCAAAATAAAATTATTTATATTGATAAAAGCACTAAAAATATGTTAGACGATATTGATAATGTAACGGATACTTACGATGGAGATATGGTAAACAGACGTTGGATTATGAGTCCAAGCGGACTTACTTGCGTTGATTGCCAAGGCATCGACACAACTGTTCCGCGCGACCGTGATTCGGATGATAATTAAAAGTAATTTGTGATGGTTTTACGGCTTCGGAAAAATATTTTCCGAAGCCGCTTTTTTTGGAAAGTATTCCGTAAACTTGTTTCTTAAAAATATTTTTCTGCTGAAAAAATCAATAAAATTAGTCATTACCCGCATCTCGAAATTTATCCAAGTTCCGCGAGAATCTGTCTATTTCTATACTTTCCACAAATCAGCAAGCACCTTGTTTTCTAATTTAGTATTGAGCAATTTAACAGGATTAGAAAAAGTAGATTACGCGAATATGATTTACCGAGGAATCCCAATCAAAAAAATAATTTTTGAAAAGAAAGGATATGTTTACGGACCTATTCGTTTATCTATTTCTCCGAATGCACCAGAGTACGAAATGTTTGTAAAGCTTTTGTCAAATACCTCTTTTATACAAAATAAAATTGCTGTTTTTTTTATTCGAGATCCACGAGACATAATCATCTCTGCTTATCACTCTTTTGGCTATACACACGGATTTAGTCCCGTAAAAGAAATTCGCGGAAATCAAGAAAAAAAGCAAAATGAAATTCAGCAGAAAACAGTGGACGAATATGCCCTTGAAACCGCGCCAACTATTTTAAAACATTTTCAATTGCTTGATACGTTGAATCAAAATTGCAATCGAAGTATTGTTTTGAAATACGAAGACATGATTGACAATTGGAGTTTCTTTTCAAAAAGATTAAATAAATACATTCACGTAAAAAAAAATATTTTAAATCAACTTTATGAAGAAACAAGACCTTTAGAAATTCCGAATGAAACATCGCATCGCCGTTCAGGAAAAACTAATCAATATAAAAATCAATTAAGTCCAGAAACAATAAAATCGCTCAACAACACATTTAAGGAAATTTTAGCGCGATTTAATTACGAAGATTAACGGCTTCGAAAAATTAATTTTTCGAAGCCGCTTTTTTGTGTGAATATTTATTTACTCAGAAACTTTTTTTTCTACAAACTCAATTCCAAGCGTTGCTAATTCTTCTAAAATAGGATTATAAATTTCAGGATAAATAGGAATTGCCACTCCTCTACGTTTTAGTTTTCCAGTTAAAATAAGTTTTACTGCAATTGCCATCGGAAGTCCGACTGTTTTTGCCATCGCAGTATAGGTTTGGTCTTCACCTTTCACCATTAAGGAAGAAATAATTTTTTCTTTTTTAGCATTTTTCACAAACTCAAACTCGTGCTGCATCAAAATCATATCTTTATCCGCAGGTTTTAGTAACCATTTTTTCTCCAATAAATCTTGTAGAATTTGCGCCGGCGAAACATCGCTCAAATTAATTTTATTTTTCTCGAAAATACCCAGCCAATCTAATTTCTGCATTACTTCGGAATCTTTATTTTCTCCCAAAAAGTGCGCTAATTTTTCTTTAACTGATTGATTTCCGTTCGGTAAAAATGCTTCGAGTAAATCGTAATACGTAAGTTTTTCAGCATCTTTTATTTTGTATGAATCGTCTGTTAAACCTAATTGTACAAAGGCATTCCAGGCTTTACAATAGCCTTTCATCCGAAGTGTTCCGCGCAAAACAGTTGGAATATTTTCCAATCCATAAGGTTCTCTGTACGACAAAGAATCACGATTCGCATACGCTTCCAACTCCCCTATTCCATCTACAACTATTTTTTCAGTTTGTGTAAAAAGTCTGTTGTAAGGAATGTATTTGTATTGATTGTTCTCAATATATTGAGCGGTTCCTTGTCCGGCTAAAATTACATTTCTCGGATTCCATGAAAATTTATAGCCCCAAGGATTGTCGTTGTATTCTGGAGCAACCAAACCTCCACAATATGATTTGAAAGAATTTATTTTTCCACCATCATTTTGAATTTCGTGAATCACTTTCATCGCAGACATGTGATCAATTCCTGGATCCAAACCGCATTCGTTCAAAAACAAAATATCAGCAGCACGCGCTTCTGCATCTAACAAACCAATTTCTTTCGAAACATAAGAAGCCGTTACCAAATGTTTTTTCAAACGCAAACAATCTTTCGCCACCAAATAATGTAAGGATGCTGGCAGCATGGAAACCACCACCGCAGCTTTTGTAATTTCATTTTCGCGCTGCGCAGAATTATTTACATCAAAAGCAATGGCTTTTCCGTTGGGATGTTTATTTGTTTTTTGTTCGGCAAGTGCCAAAGAAATATCGCCAACGGTTACTGTTGTATCTAGCGAAGCCGAATGCTGCAACAAATAATTTATTAAACTGGAAGCGGAACGTCCTGCTCCGATAATGAGAATGTTTTTCATTAAAATTAAATGGAATCTGTTACAATTAACAAAGCGTAAATCATTCCTGGAAAGAAAAATAAAAGAGTTAAAAGTAAATCAATCCAGAAATGATTGTTTATAGCATTATCGTGTAAATAAACTCCGAGTGGCGGAATAAAAATAGCACAAATAATTTGTACAATTTTATCCGTGTTATCGAGATTTGATGCTGTATGTGTAAAAGTTTTTCTAATCGTTTCGTGCGTAGTTTCCACTTTGGAATATGCAGGAGCAATAGCAGCAACAGCGTCTGTTTTGTTGATTGAAAAATTATTTTTTCGGATTGATTTTGTAATCGCGTGAGCAAAAAGATTTGTTGATTTTGCCGAAGTATTTTCAGTAGTATTATTTACTAAATTTTGAGTAGAGGTATTTTCAGTGTTCAAAAAATTATTTTTTGAAACCGTATTTTCAGTCGTTGCAGAAACCTTTTTTTCAGAACGAGGATTTGCAAAAACGGTTGCTTCACCGCTTTTAAAATGCGTGTATTTTCTGGCTGTAAAACTGTTTGATTTATCCGTTGCACACGATGTAAATAACATCGCAAATGCTGCGAAACCAATTACGCACATCAAGATTTGTTGTTTTTTCATAAGATCTATTTTTGAATATATTAAAGTTATTTTTCGGCAAAGTTATCTGTTTTGAGCTATGTTTTAGAACTCTGTTCATAATTTTCAATAGACAAAAAACAGGCACATGTAGAGAGATTTTGATTTTCAGTCTATTTAACAACTTACAAACACTATTAAAAGCTATTTTTGAAAAATTATTCCTCAATAAATGAAACGTCCATCACGCCTACTTACTGTTTCTATACACATTATTGTGTGGCTGTTATTTGTTTCGTTTCCGTTTATGCTTGATACGGAATTGCTTACTCACACCAATTTTATTCAAAAAATAATTTTCAACACACTTATTTTAGCACTCTTTTTTTATACCAATATTTTATTATTCATTCCGAAATTACTTGCCAGAAAAAAAGTTTTCCTCTATATTATAGTCATTGTATTGTGCATTTTCCTAATGGTTTTCTTGCAATTAAAGATTGATTATCTTTTTCATATCGAAAATTCACAACACCATCATTCGGCTCACACATTGTATTTTTATTTTGTAACGAAAGCGATTTTATTATCGTTGTTGATGCTTACCATTAGCGGTGGGTTAAAAATTACCGGCGAATGGTTTAAAAGTGAACAGCAAAAAAGAGAAATGGAAAATGAAAAATTATCATCGGAATTATTGTTTTTGAAATCTCAAGTAAATCCGCATTTTCTCTTCAACACCTTGAATAATATTTATTCGTTGACCTACAAAAAATCAGACGGCGCGCCGATTGCTATTCTAAAATTAGCTGATTTGATGCGTTATATGTTGTATGATTCCAACGATGAAAAAGTGCCTTTGGAAAAAGAAATTTCCTACATTCAAAACTATATTGATTTACAAAAAATGCGAATTTCGAGTGCTGTAAAAATTAATTTTTCGACGGAAGGTGAAATGCAAAATCATTTAATAGAGCCGATGTTATTGATTCCCTTTGTTGAAAATGCGTTTAAACACGGTATCAGTTATTTGGAAAATTCTGCCATCACCATTCATTTAAAAACAAGCGAGCATCAGCTTTTTTTCAGCGTAAAAAACACAATTCCTTCCGTAAAAAATAATGATAAAGATAAAAGTTCGGGCATTGGTTTGCAAAATGTAACACGTCGTTTAAATTTGTTATATCCCACTATTCATGAGCTTTTTATAGACGAATCAGAAAATAATTATTCCGTTAAATTGTGTATTAATTTTAAATGGTAGGATGAATTGTATCGCGATAGATGACGAGCCTTTAGCGCTTGATTTGATGGAAGAATACATCAAGAAGATTCCATTTTTAAATTTGGTAGCCAAGTGTAGCAATGCTTTTGAAGCTATTCCGATTTTGCAAAAAGAAAAAATAGATGTGTTATTTTTGGATATTCAAATGCCAGATATCAACGGAATTCAGTTTTTAAAAACGCTGAAAAACCAACCAATTATTATATTTACCACCGCTTACGATAAATATGCTGTGGAAGGTTATAATTTAGATGTGTTGGATTATTTGGTAAAACCCATTCCGTTTGAACGGTTTGTAAAAGCAGTCAATAAAGCACAAGAATATTACAATCAAAAAAATAATTTTTCGCTACACTTAAACACTCTTGAAAATAAAGAAAAAATAGAGCACCCATTTTTGTTTGTGAAAGCAGATTATGAAATGGTAAAAATTAATTTCAAAGATATTTTATACATTGAAGGATTGAAAGATTACATTAAAATTTATGCTGGAGACAAACCCATCTTAACCTTGCAAAGTCTGAAATTTATGGAAGAAAAGCTTCCGAAAAAAAAATTTTTTAGAGTGCATCGTTCGTACATTATTTCGCTTGACAAAATAAATTCGGTACAAAAAAGGAATATCAAAATCGGCGAAAAAGAAATTCCAATCGGAGATTTATACAAAGAAGATTTTTTTAACATGTTAACAGATTTTAATTTATGAAAAAATATTTTTTTATCCTTGCCTCTTTCTTATTTATCGGAACAACAAATGCTCAAATGTCTGGAGCGCGAATGAATGTGGGACATTTCTACGGAACAATTATCGACAGTACCACCAATCAATCCGTGCCATTTGCGGCAGTTCAACTTTCTTCTTCGCAATTCGATTCTGTTTCGCAATCTATGAAAATGCAAGTGGTTACAGGTCAATTAACAGGTGATAACGGAGAATTTAGTTTTGACAAATTATCGGTAATGGGACATTATACTTTGCAGATAAGTGCAATTGGGTATGCTCCGTACGAACAAAAAGTATCGTTCAATATTGGTAAATTATTGAATGCAAAAAAGAAAAGTGCTACCTCCAATAATGACGACCCTGCTTCCGCGACGAGTGGCATGAGCAGCTTGATTAATGCCGTAGACATTGATCTGGGAAACATAAAAATCAGTCCTTCCATCAACAAATTAAAAACGGTTACCGTAAGTGGAGAAGCGCCTGCGATGGAATTAAAATTGGATAAAAAAGTGTTTGATGTCAGCAAAAGTTTGACCACTGCTGGAGGCACTGCAGAAGACGTACTTCGGAATGTACCTGCCGTAAATGTTGATATTGATGGAAACGTTACGCTTAGAAATTCATCTCCCACTATTTATGTAGACGGAATGCCGACGACACTTACAATTGATCAAATTCCGGCAGATGAGATTGACAAAGTCGAAGTAATTACTAATCCATCCGCAAAATACGATGCTTCCGCAGGATCGGGAGGAATCATCAATATTGTATTGAAAAAAAACAGAGTGATGGGCTACAATGGTTCGCTGAAAGCGGGTGTAGATGAAAGAGGAAAACTCAATTTAGGTTTAAATATGAATTTGAGACAAGGGAAAGTGAATGTATTCGGAAGTTTAAATTACCATCAAATAGATCACATAACTGACGGAATAACGACACGAAATAACCTTGTTGGATTTCCGCTAACTAATTTTTTGCAAAACGACACCAACACAATGAATGGTCATTTCGCTTTTGCGAGATTTGGAGTAGATTATTTTATGGACAATCGGAATACACTCACTGTTTCTGGCGTTATTGGAAGAGGAAATTTTAATACTAACGATAATTTAAGCACTCTTACAGATACGTTACACGGCATTCTTCCGTCCAGTACTTCTTCCGCTTATCGAAATTCAAACAGCTTGCGTACATTCAGTCACAATTCAGGAAGCATTGCTTACAAACATTTATTTCCGAAAGAAGATGAAACTTTTACAGCAAATGTACAAGTAGAACAAGGCAACAGCAACGGAAACAGTTTATTTGCAACTCAAAATTATTACTCGGATGGAAAACCGCTGGGAACACAAATTTTACAGGAACAAAAATTACAGGGACTAAACAATGAAGTCATTGCCCAAGCCGATTACTCCAATCCATTGGCACATAAAATAATTTTCTCAACAGGCTTACAAGCCACATTTAACGGAACGAATAGCATCAATTCCAATTATTTATTTAACAACAGTTCCAATGAATACGAAGAAATAAATTCTCAAAATACAAATTACAATTTTACGCAAGAAGTATATGCAGGCTACGCTATTTTAAGTCAGGATATTGGGACACGTTTTAGTTACCAAGGTGGATTGAGAATCGAAAGTTCTTATTATTCCGGACAATTAGTAGATTCCTCCAAAACGTTCCACAATCAATATCCTTTCAGTTTGTTTCCGAGCGCGTATATGACCTATCATTTATCAAGCAATACCGATTTGCAATTTAATTATTCGAGACACGTTATCCGCCCTTCTTTTTATCAATTGATTCCATTTATCGATTATTCTGATTCCTTAAATTTAAAGCAAGGAAATCCGAATTTAAAACCTCAATTCACCAATTCGTTTGAGCTGAATTATTTAAAAACATTCAACAAAAAAAACAGTTTAATGTTTTCTGTTTACGACAAAAGTGTGAGCGATTTAATTACTTCTTATCAAATATTAGAATACAATGCATTTTTAGCGAAAAGCGTTATTATGAATACTTATGAAAATGCCAATTCTGCCAATTCTTATGGATTTGAGGTTACTTCACAAAATTCTTTGAAAAGCTGGTTAGACATTACCTCAAATGTAAACGTGTATGAATCAATAATCAATGGAAATAATTTAGGCGCCAACCTTACCAATCAGCAACTCAGTTGGTTTGGAAAATTAAATTTAACGTTTAAACTACCGTACAATTTCAGTGTACAATTGATGGGAAATTATTTATCAAAAAGTATTATCCCTGCTACTCAGGGTGGCGGACGTTGGGGTGGTGCGCCTACCTCCACTGTACAAGGTTTTATTTTACCAAATTATTGGATGGACGCTGCCCTCAAATATGATTTTTTGAAAAATAAAGCAGCATCTCTCACGCTGAATGTAAAAGATGTATTTGCAACAGCCATCACCGCCTCCACATCCAACACTTCCTTTTTCAATCAAACTACTTCGCGCGTAAAAGATCCTCAGTTTTTTCGACTCACTTTCAGTTACCGCTTCGGACAAACTGATTTTTCATTGTTCAAACGAAAGAACATGAACGTACAAGCTCCCGATATTCAAGATACCGGTGGTGGAGAGTAAAATAATTGAGTAAAAAAGGGCGTTTAAAAAAATAATTTTTCAAAACCTTTTTATGGATGCGAGTTTTAGAAGCTTTCCTCTTTTTTCAAAAAAATTTGTAGCTTTGTCTTCCCAAAAAAATCTTTTTAAAAGAGACGAAAAATGGCATACAAAAAAATTGAGGAATTATTAGGCAAAGACGCCGATAGTTTATTGAAACATACTTGCAAAACCATTGCAAAAGAGCATTTGCATTTACCAGGCGCTGATTTTGTGGATCGTACTTTTGCGCTCAGCAACCGCAGTCCGCAAGTGATGCGTAATTTGAATTCGATTTACAATCACGGGCGATTATCTGGAACTGGTTATGTGTCTATTTTACCCGTAGATCAAGGCATTGAACATTCGGCAGGAGCTTCTTTTGCGCCCAATCCTATTTATTTTGATTCAGAAAATATTGTAAAATTAGCTATCGAAGGCGGCTGTAACGCCGTGGCTTCCACGTTTGGCGTGTTGGCTTCGGTATCCAGAAAATACGCACATAAAATTCCTTTTATCGTAAAAATAAATCACAACGAATTTTTAACATATCCGAATAAGTTTGATCAAATTATGTTTGGATCTGTTGAAGAAGCTTGGAATATGGGCGCTGCAGCAATTGGTGCTACTATTTATTTTGGTTCGCCGGAATCTGCCAGACAAATTGTAGAAGTGGCGCAAGCATTCGAAATGGCGCATCAATTGGGCATGACAACGATTTTGTGGTGTTATTTACGTAATAACGGATTTAAAAAGGAAGGAGTGGATTATCACGCTTCCGCAGATTTGACGGCGCAAGCCAATCATTTAGGCGTTACCATTCAAGCAGATATTATCAAACAAAAATTACCAACCAATAACGGTGGTTATACGGCTGTTAATTTCGGGAAAACACATCCGAAAGTATATTCAGAATTGAGTTCAAATCATCCGATTGATTTGTGTCGCTACCAAGTTGCCAATTGTTATATGGGCAGAATGGGTTTGATTAATTCGGGCGGAGAATCGAAAGGCGCTTCGGATTTATCGGAAGCAGTTACAACGGCTGTTATCAATAAGCGGGCGGGCGGACAAGGTTTAATATCTGGACGAAAAGCATTTCAAAAACCGGTGAAAGAAGGTATTGAATTACTCAATACAATTCAGGATGTTTATTTATCAAAAGAAATTACGATTGCTTAAATTTTTAAGCAGCGTTTTTGTCTTTTGAAAAATTATTTTTTTGAACAGATATTTTCGCGGCTAACGATTGATTAAAAAAAGATAAAATGAGCTGGTTTCAACGAATAAAAAAAGGTATTACCACTTCCACGAGAGAGAAAAAAGAAACGCCGGAAGGCTTGTGGTACAAGTGTCCTTCGTGTAAAAAAATTACTTCTTCAGACGAGCATATTCTTAATTTATATGTATGTCAGGATTGCGATTATCACGACAGAATGGGTTCAAAAGAATATTTTGAAATTCTTTTTGACGGAAATAAATTCAAAGAATTAAATCCGAATTTGATTGCCGGCGATCCGCTTAATTTTGTGGATACGAAAAAATATACAGATCGTTTGATTGAATCACACAAAAAAACCGATTTGAAAGACGCTATCAGAACAGGCGCTGGAAAAGTGGACGGAAATAATTTGGTAATTGCCTGCATGGATTTTAGTTTTATCGGTGGTTCGATGGGATCGGTGGTAGGCGAAAAAATTTCCTTGGCGATTGATTATTGCATCGCGCATAAAACACCTTTGCTGATTATTTCTAAATCGGGCGGAGCAAGAATGATGGAAGCTGCATTTTCATTGATGCAAATGGCAAAAACATCCGCAAAATTAGCTTTGCTTTCTGAAGCTAAAATTCCATATATTTCTTTAATGACAGATCCTACAACGGGTGGCGTTACTGCATCTTACGCGATGTTGGGCGATTTAAATATTTCTGAACCAGGCGCTTTGATTGGTTTTGCTGGACCGCGAATTGTAAAAGAAACCATCGGAAAAGACCTCCCGAAAGGATTTCAAACAGCTGAATTTGTATTGGAACACGGATTTTTAGATGCCATCGTTCATCGCAAAGACCTAAAAGCAAAGCTTTCCCAACTTTTAAAATTATTTGTGAATTAAAATTTCTTCTGAAAAATTATTTTTTAGAACGACTTTTTAAGACTCGGAAATAGAGCTCGAGAAAATTATTTTTCTGAATGTCTTTTCGTTTTTTTTGTATTTGTATTGATTGGAGGCGAATCTCTAAATCGCTTCCGCTACTACAAAAGTGCTGCCTCCAATAAAAATCAAATCTTCTTTTTTTGCTTTTATTTTAGCAACTTTCAAGGCTTTTGCAACAGTTGAAAAAGAATTTCCTTTTAATCCGAAAGAAATTGCTTTTTGTTGTAATTCTTTTTCGTTTAATGCTCTCGGAATAGTCGCTTTGCAGAAATAATAAATAGCATTTTTCGGTAATAATTTCAATACTGTGCTGATGTCTTTATCGTTTACCATACCGATTACAAAATGTAATTTTTGATGCGGCGTACTTTTTATTTGTTGAAGCACTTCACGTATTCCCGCTTCGTTATGACCAGTATCAGCAATGGTTAGCGGGTTTCGAGATAATATTTGCCATCTGCCCAACAATCCTGTTTTTGTAATTACGGTTGAAAATCCTTTTATCAAAGCTTTTTCGCTTACCGCGATTTTTTTTTCGTTCAATACATCTATCGTTTTTAGCACTGCCGAAAAATTTTTTTTCTGATAGCCTCCCAATAACTCGCACGATAATTTTTCGAACCTTAATTTCTTTTTATGATACACTCGAAACAATTGCTGTTCCTTTTCATAACCCGTATTTTCAACTTGATATTCAGCATCCGAAAAAATAATTTTTGAAGCTGTTTCTTTTGCCCTTTCTAAAAAAACATTTTTTACAGCATTTTGTGTTTCACCAATAATAACAGGTACTTTCGGTTTTATAATTCCGGCTTTTTCGTACGCAATTTTTTCGAGCGTATCTCCTAAAATTCCGGTATGATCAAAACTAATATTTGTAATTATGGAGACTTCAGGCACAATCACATTCGTGGAATCCAGTCTTCCGCCCAATCCGGTTTCTATCACCGCAATATCTACTTTTTCATCTGCAAAATAAGTAAACGCTAATGCCACCGTCATTTCAAAAAAAGAAGGTTTTATATCTTCAAATCCGTGCTGGTATTTTTTCACAAAATCAACGACGTATTTCTGAGAAATAAATTTTCCATTTATTTTTATACGTTCTCGAAAATCTTTTAAATGAGGCGAAGTATATAATCCTGTTTTATAGCCCTGCGCTTGTAAAATCGAAGCTATCAAATGCGAAGTAGAACCTTTTCCGTTGGTTCCCGCAATGTGTATGGATTTGAATTTATTTTCCGGATTACCCGCCAAACGGCACAAAGCAATGGTATTGTTTAAATCAGCTTTGTAAGCAGCACTTCCTACTCGTTGGAAAATAGGCAATTGCGCATACATATAATCCAACGTTTGTTGGTAATTCATAATTCGGGTTCAAAAAATAATTTTTCGAAATTAATGCAAAATAAAGATGAACGTAATTGTCCCTTCTTGTTCTGTTGAACCATCGGAACTGGGACTAAATTTTGCAGAAAGCGCCGCTTGTTTCGCTTGTGCATATAGTACAGAACTTGTAGTTGTAGAGCCTCTTTCGCCTGGTACAGCACTCAATACATTTCCATTTTGATCTACAATAATTTTCACTACTACTTTTCCTTGTTCTGGGCTCTTAGAATCCACAGAAGGAATGTGCGTCATTCGTCTTCCTGCCAATGAATATCCTGTTCCTCCTACTCCACCCTGACCTACGCCATTTCCTTCTCCAGGAGTTTTTCCATCCGGACTACCAGCATTTCCGGCATGATTAGAAGTTCCATCGCCTCCACTTTGTCCGTTTGATTTATCGCTTTTAAATTTATTCAAAGCATTGTTCAAATCGCTGCTGGGCTGCTGAACATTATTGGGCGTGTTATTTGATTTGATGGAATGTTTTTTATCCTTTGCGGCATTTAAACTCACACTTGGCTCTACATCGCTTGTTACCACATTGTTATCACTGGCTTTGTTGGAAGATGGAGTTTGTTGTGCTTGGCTATTGTCTTTCTTCGAGACATCTCCCATTCCGTTGGCTTCTGTATGTCCACTTCCGTTGATGTTATTCCCGAAATCTACTTCCATTCCCAAACTTCCGGCTGTAGGAAATGGAGGAATGGGCGTAACAATTACATACAAGTACAAAAACAGAAATACCAAGGCATGAAACAAAATTGTTCCAACAAGTGCCCAACTTCTATTTTGTTTTTCTGCTTTACTTATCATCTTATTTATCAGAAGATTTTGTCGCCAAAATCATTTTCACTTTCAAGTTATTTCCAATTTGCAATACGTCCACTAAATTTTGTACCGAGAGCGAATTGTCGAATCGTAAAACTACTGTTGGTTCCGTTAGTCCAACAATTTTTGATGCAAGTACCGCCGGAATATCTGCCAAAGCAACAGGTTTGTTGTTAATATAATATTGTAAATCTTTGGTTACATCCATCGTTATTTGCTCCTTACTCATCTTAATCGAATGTTTCGAATTCGGAAGTGTCAATTTAACAACACTGGGATTTACGAGTGTGGAGACAATTAAAAAGAACAGCAAAAGGAAAAACATAATATCGTTGAGCGATGATGTTTCTACGTGAGCCGTAAATTTACCTTTTTTCCTTAGTTGCATTTTTGTGTTTTTTAATGAATGGTTTCGGGAAAATTATTTTTTAGGATCTTCCAACAATTCTATAAATTCAAAGGAAGTGCGTTCCATACGTTGCGAAATTTTTTCTACCATCATGTTTAATAAGTGATAACTAATAAAGGCGAAAATCCCGACAATTAAACCACCGGCACTGGTAATCATTTTTTCGTACAAACCACCAGCAATTAAGCCAATGCTAATATTATCCGCCAAGGAAATATTGTAAAATATTTTAATAACTCCCATAATGGTTCCGATAAAACCGAACATTGGTGCGATACCAGCAATAATAGCGATGATATTGAGATTTTTTTCGAGTTTATAAATCTCCATCTTCCCAGTACTTTCCATTGATTCTTCAACTTCTTTGAGCGGTCTGTCCATTTTCAAAATTCCTTTCTCAATCATTTTTGCTTGAGGCGAACCTGAGTTTTTGCAAAACGCTTTTGCTGCATCTATATTATTGTTGTGAACGAAATCACGAATGTTATTCATAAAATTATCGTCTGTTTTAGAAGCTCTTTTAATACAGATAAAGCGCTCTATCAAATAATAAGTAGCAATAAAAAACAGCAATGCAATGGGTAACATTATATATCCGCCTTTTTCAATTAATTCAAACAAAGAAAGCGTGTTTTCGCCCGTTGCTGTTGTTGCAGAAGCTCCAGCGACAGTTGGTAAAGCAGCTGCTGCTTTGTGCAAAGTATCGCTTACCGCAGGCGTAGTAGCAATTTGGAGAAGAGTGGAATGAAACATAGTGTTTGAGTTTTATATTTAAAAACGCTGCTAAATTACAGAGACATTCAGGTGCGTGATAAGCTGTATTCCTTAAACTTATAAACAGGATGCTGTTAGTTCTGCTTCCAACGCACAAATGCGGAATTATATTGTGGAAGATTTTACCACTTTGAAAAATTATTTTTTTGAAGTGCTATTTTTCGAAACAAAAAAAACGTTTGAAAAATTATTTTTTCGAAGCATATTTATTCTCTATTCATTCAAAACAAAAACGTAATTTTGCGGAGCAGACTGTTCTATCGCTGTTTGTTTTTCAAACAGAGGAAAGTCCGGGCAACACAGAGCACCATACTTCCTAACAGGAAGGCTTCGGCAACGAAGACAGCAAGTGCCACAGAAAATTACCGTCCGCTTGCGGATAAGGGTGAAAACGTGAGGTAAGAGCTCACGAAAACAATTGGTAACAGTTGTTTTGGGTAAACCTTATGGGTTGAAAAACCAAATATACCGGAGCTTTAGAGCTGCTCGCTCGATTCCGGAGGGTAGGTTGATTGAAGTTGAGTGCGAATTCAACTCCAGATAAATGATAGAACTCGACAGAACCCGGCTTATAGGTCTGCTTTTTTTATTGTTTTTGAAAAATAATTTTTATGATTAAAGCAACAAACATTCACAAATCTTACGGCACTTTAGAAGTGCTGAAAGGTGTTGATGTGGAAATTAAAAAAGGCGAAGTGGTTTCTATTGTAGGCGCATCGGGTGCCGGAAAAAGCACGCTGTTGCATATTATTGGAGCTTTGGATAAAGCCGATCAAGGCGAAGTGAGTGTAGATGATTTAGTGCTTTCGCAAATGAAAGACAAACATTTATCCGATTTCAGAAATAAAAATATTGGTTTTGTTTTTCAGTTTCACCATTTATTACCCGAATTTACAGCACTCGAAAATGTGTGTATTCCTGCGTTTATCGCCAAAAAATCAAAACAAGAAGCCGAAAAAAAAGCTACCGAATTTTTAACTTTTTTAGGTTTGGAAGAACGCATGCACCACAAACCTTCACAACTTTCAGGAGGCGAGCAACAGCGCGTTGCTGTAGCCAGAGCTTTAATTAATAGTCCTTTAATGGTGCTTGCCGATGAGCCTTCCGGAAATCTGGATTCTGCTTCCGCGAAGGAATTACACGCACTTTTTTTTACGCTGCGCGATAAATTCAATCAAACTTTTGTGATTGTTACGCACAAC
>JBDTAC010000071.1 GCA_039924845.1 Bacteroidia bacterium | reverse complement strand
TATAAAGTAGAAAGAAAAGCCAATTGGAAAACTTTCAAAACCAAAATGAATAATGATATTGATAAAATTGAAAAATCAGTAAGTATGTTAACTACTAACAAAAAGAAATAAATACTTAATATTTTTTTTAAAAAATAAAAAAACATGCAAATATTAATTACAAATACATACCATGTTAGTGGTATGAGTTGCGGAGGATGCGCTGCAACAGTTAAAAATAAATTATCCGCTGTTCAGGGAATAACATCCGTTAAAGTTGACTTGGAGAATAATGAATTGGAAGTAACCTCCTCAGAAGCAATAAAAATAGATACTTTAAAGGATGCGTTAAATAACACGAGTTATACTATATCGGAACTTAAATCCTAAACAAATTTTATAACATTTCATGCGAACAATTAATTTAACCACTAAAAATAAATAAAATGATGCACGGCTATTCTTGGGGTATGGGTTGGGGTATGGGTTGGGGTGTGTGGACAATCTTGCTTCTTTTTATTGTATTTATTGTATTTTACTTGAGAAGTAAACGAAAAGAATGAAGATAATCCGTTTAAATAAATTAAAAAAAGGAGGGTAAAATGAATATGCAAAATAATCCGGAAGGATATGGCATGGGAATTCCTTGGCATTACATTTATGGCTTAATTATTCTGTTTTTTGTTGTATTGACAATTGTTAAGTTGGTAAAACTTAAAAAAAATCGAAAAAAATAACCTGTATATTATAACGATGTATCGCAAAAATATTATTTTGGTAGCAGTCGCTTTAATTCTAAATATTTGTTCCTGTTTCAGTCAGGATACTCAAGGAATGTTTATGCATCAGGTGGATGGGAATAAATACGAAAGACTAAGTTGTGACAAAATAGGTTTCAACATTGTTTATAAAGCTGATAACAATGCGAAAATTTCAGCGCTTGTAAAAAATGAAAATGTAATCTATTCTCGGACAATATAAATTTTAAAAACTAAAATCATGAATCACATAAGTATTAAAAAATTAGGATTAGCATTTGGACTAACAGGTGCATTGTTTTATTTCGGTTGCGCAATAGTTATGCTGATATTAGGGCACGACAGCACAATAATATTTTTCAACAGCTTGCTTCATGGCTTTGATGTTTCAAGTATTATCAGGATGAATATTTCACTGGGCGAAGATCTAATAGGCATCGTGGAAACATTTATTTTGTGTTGGTTAATTGGTGTATGTGTGGCGATTATGTATAATATAAGTTTTAAAAATTCAAATCAATAATTAATTCACAATTTAAAATCAAAAAAATGTCAACAACAACAGAGGAAAAGACAATTCTGAAAAAGGAAAAATCAAATTACGTAAAAGAAATTTCATCCTTAAAAAAAGCGATGAATGATTATAAAGTAGAAAGAAAAGCCAATTGGAAAACTTTCAAAACCAAAATGAATAATGATATTGATAAGATTGAAAAATCAGTAGGCAGATTGTCCAAAAATAAAAAAAATAAATCTCAATAATTTTATTCACTAAAAACAAAAAATCATGGAAAATTCAATCAAACACACTTATCACATAGGTGGCATGAGTTGTGGCGGGTGCGTTACAACAGTAAAAAATAAATTATCTGCTGCTTCAGGTGTAACATCCGTGGAAATCAACTTGGCAAAAAAGGAAGCAGAAATTACTTCTTCAAAGCCTCTTGATACAGATGTGCTACAACAGGCATTAAATAATACGCATTACACAATAACAGAAGATTAGAGTAAATAATGCAAAACGTCTGGCTTTCAATTTTACCACCAATTATAACTATTGTAATTGCAATTTGGTCTAAGAAAATCATTCCCTCACTTTTAATCGGGCTGTTGGCAGGATCCTATTTTCTTAACCCAACTCTTACAGGTGGTTTTGAAACGGCTGTTGACAAAATTGTAAAGACACTAACGGATAGCGGAAGCCTTCAGGTACTTTTGTTTTTGTATCTATTTAGTGGTTTAATGTCATTGATAAAAAAATCAGGAGGCATAAAAGCATTTTCAGATATAGCAGACAAACATGTAAAAAGTGAAAAAGATGTCTTCTTTTTAATATGGGCTTTGATACCTGTTACTTTTATTGATTGTGGATTTAGGGTTGTTGGTGCAGGTTCTATCACTCGTTCAATTGTAGAAAAGAATAATATAGCAAAAGAGCGGTTTGCTTTTATGCTTAACAATACGGCAAGTCCGATAGTGGAACTTATTCCTATCGCTACTACATTCATTGGGTTTAATATTGCAAATATAAGCATCGGTTTAAAGGCAGCCGGAAACTCGGAGAAAACTTCAGCTTATGCAATTTGGCTAAAAGCAATTCCTTTAGAGTTTTTTAGCATCGTGTTAGTCATTATTACTTTTATTACCATCTTCTACCAATTCAAAAAACCGATAAACGCTTCGGAAAAACAACCTGCTGAAAAGGACATGAAAGGTATGAAGATGGACATGGAAGAAACAGAACCATCAATAAAACCAAGAGTTATCAATCTTATTGTTCCGCTATTGAGCGTAATCTCACTTAGTATTTTTTTCTTTTGGTTTTTCGGAAAAGACAAACCGGACAATCATACTTTTATTGAAGCCATGTCAAACACAAACCCAAACAGAGCCATGCTTGTCGCACTGTTTATCACTATCGCTATATCGGCTGTTTTTTACTTTTTTCAAAAATACAATCTTAAAGAAATGACTTCTGATGTTATAGCTGGTGGCAACAAAATAATGACAACGCTCGTAATTCTTGCCTTAGCGTGGCCTTTAGCATCTGTTTCGCAAGCATTGGGTTTGAATGATTTCATACACCAAAACTTAGGCAATTCTATGCCAGCATGGAGCGTAGCCGTTTCACTTTTCATAGTGTCTTCTGCCGTAAC
>JBDTAC010000070.1 GCA_039924845.1 Bacteroidia bacterium | reverse complement strand
GAGTACTTTTAAAACGGAATTGCCTTGTTAAACAAGCGTCTTGAGAGGATAATAGCATTTATTAATGAGCTGTGAGTATCTTAGTCACAGCTGTGAGTGTCTCAGTATGAACTGTGAGTGAGGCAGTCTGAGTTGTGAGTATCTCAGTCTAAGCTGTGAGTATGACACTCAGAACTCTGACTAAGGTAGTATGAACTGAGAGTATCTCAGTATGAGCTGTGAGTATGACACTCAGAACTGTGAGTGAGGCACTAAGAGCTGTGAGTAGGACACTCACAGCTCATTAATTGAAAGTAAGAGCTCATACTTTGGCAGTTTGAATTCATTCCTTGAAGTTCAGAACTAATAATTGATTCGTTTATGAAGCCATGTGCTATAAACAACTTGTGTTGGAGAATGAAACAACTAATTATTCGGAATTTTTTTTTAAAACACGTAAGAAATTCCTACCATCACATTAAAACGTTGCATGGGGTAATTATCCCAACGATAATAACGGATATTGGCAATGTTGTTGAAGTTGACAAACGCCGACATCCTTTTGGTGTAGCGGTATTCCAAGCCAACATTAAAATCAGTAATACCTTTTAAGGTTTTAGCGGAAATGGAATAGGTTTGAGCAAAAGGGCTTGGGAAATAACTCATGGCGTATTGCTGTCCGATGTAAAACACATCTAATTTAACCACTATTTTATCTTGAATATTGTAATTGGCAGCTACGTTAAACTGTATTTGCGGCATGTACCAAGGCTCCAATTCGTTCGTCATGCTGTATTTATTGTAATCGGCTTTAAAAAACAAACGTAGTTTTTCGCTGTGTTGGTATTCCAATTCTCCGTGTACATTTAAAACGGTAACATTGTCGTACACCGCATTAAATGTATTGAAATAAGGAGAAGTAACATCTGTAACAAAAAATGGCATGTTGTTTATTTTCGATTGAGAAACGCGTGCATTATAGGAAATATTAGATGAAATATTTCCTTTCAGACCTCCGTAAAGACGCAATTTGGTATCGGTATTTTGCATGTCAATTGTAGAGGAGATAAAAGGATTTTCTTGCGAGAAACTCAAAAAGTTATTTCTCTGAAGATTTCCATCAGCGCCTGCGTAAGGAATGATAATATGCTCGTAAATATCATAATCGAAACATACTTTTGGATAAGCATAAAATTGATTTTGGTTGGTAAAATCCGCGGCGCCTGTCATGCCTAAAGCTAATGTCCAAGGATGACCAACGGTAATTAATTGCGGACTGAAATTCACAATAGTATGATTGGTAGTAGCGCTATCGGATTTATCTCCGTAATAATTAATTTTTGCGTTTACCTCTACTTTCACATTTTGTTGTTTCAAGAAACTAAAAAAGGAAACATTTACACCCGCTTCATTTTCGGTGGTGTGAAATAAATCCATCAAATTGTAATAATTTAATTGGATGTTGTGATTTACAGAAGAGGAGTCTTTCAGATGACTTTCAAAACCAAATTCGGCACCTAATTTTTGGAAACGTTGTTTCGTATCATTGTTTGTTACGTTTTCAAATTGCGCCACATCGTATCCGTATTGATGCACCACATTTCGGTTGTAATCCAATTGTCCGGAAACCGTTTCATGTGCGAAAAAGTATTGCCCGTACACTTCTGCCACATTATCGCTGTAAGCACTATAGCCTGAATTGGAAAGGTCTCCAGAGGAAGATAAATGTTTTAAATGAATACCAATGGCGTAATCTTTCGAACGTAGGTTGTGAAAAAAATATTCTCCGTAAGGCGTTGTATATGTTCCCAAACCAAGTGTTAAAATAGAACTGTACAATTTGGTTAAAGGCTCACCTACCATGTTTGCGGGCATAATGGGCGCAACACTAAATGAAGTAGGAATTTGGCGTTGAAGAATGCCATAATGTAATTTTGGAATCGGTGGAACAGAATCGTTTAATGCTGGCGAATCGTTTATTTTTTTTGCGTTGGTGATGGTCGGAATAAATTCGGAATGCGAGATAATATTGTAATTCAAACTATCTGCTCCCTTCTGTGCGAATGTTGCGTTGCAGAGCGAACTAAAAATCAGTGTCCAAAAAAATATTTTTCTCATCGTCTTTATTTTTTTGTTTTAGTTGTGTCGGCTGGTTGCTGAAATAAGTGATCTGATTCTTTTGTGTTTCCTTGAAATTCCACATTCATTTGTTGATCCAAACTTACCGGAGCAACAGGTTTTTGTGCTTGTTCTATTTTCGTCAATTTAGTTTGTGCTTCTGTTACTAAATCTGGAAATGTAGAATTTGAAATCACACTTTTCAATGTCAGTTTTGCTTGAAAAGTATCTTTCAAGGCTTCGTAATTATCCGACAATAAAAGTAATCCTTTGCCCATCCAATAAGGATAAGAAGGCTCTTGATTGACCAAATCAAAAATTGTTTTTTCGGACGATTTAAAATCAGTTTGTATGTATTGAATGTAGGCAATATTGTATTTTGCTTCAGCGCCCATCACGTTTTTGGCGTTTACAGTAGTGTATTGAAAATTGTTCATTGCGGCATCGTATTGTTCGTTTTGTAAATTTATTTTTGCCAAATCCAAGTGCGCCTCGTTGATCTCCTCTTTTGTAGCTATTTCGGATGAAATTACTTTATTGGCGGCAGTTTGCGCGGCAGCATCATTCTTCAAAATTATCGCGCAACGCAATTGTCCGACGTGCGCCGTTAAAATATTCTCCGGATTTTCTGCCTCGGTCTCTAATTTATTGTAATCATCAAACGCACCCGAATAATTTTTTTGTTGAAAATAAATGGTACTGGCGTTTAGTAAGCTTTGTTCTGTAAAATCGTTTTTAGCATTGCCGATAACAAAATTATAACCCACCAAGGCTTCTTTTATATTGCCTGACTTTATTTCGCATTGCGCGCGATAAAAATTAGCTTGTAAACTAAAAATTCCAGCCGGAAATTTACTGATGTATTTATCAAATGCAGGAATCGCATTATCGCAATCTTTTTGCATGTAATGGTCTTTCGCGATGTTGAAGGTTACCGAATCCAAGGACGCTTCCGGAATGACAGCCGCTGTTTCGCTGAAATATTTCTGCATGCCATCCACATCGTTTTTAGAAATATAAATTTTCTTGATGAAGCCGAGCGCCACATTTGCTTCCGGCGATTTGCGATCTCTTTTTATCAATTTATCAAAAGTATTAAATGCCAAATCGTTTTGGTTTTGATTAAAATAAATTAAACCTGTTTGCAACAAAGCCTGATTGTAATAGCTGGAATTAGGATAATTAGTCAATATTTTTTGATAATACGCCATTGCCTCGCTATTGTTGTTCGTATTAACATAGGTGTTTGCCAATTCGAAGTTCGCCGCAACAGTATAATCTGATTTTGGATATTGACTCAACAAATTCAATAATGTATTTGTTTTTTTCTGATTTTCTTGAACCAATCCATAAGCCATTGCTTCTTGATACATGGCATAGTCCACATTAAATGATTTTAATGTGATGGCTTCATTATAATAATTGGCGGCATTCGAAAAATCTTTTGTTACAAAATAATCATCGCCAATGCGCATATTAGCATCTGCAATTTTTTTTGCGTCACTCGGATTGTTCGCCAAGAATTTTCTAAACCACAAAGCCGAATTCAAATAATCTTTTGTTTTCAAATAAGCGTAACCAATGTTGTAATTGGAATTGTTGTATTCCTGCATTTGAAAAGCTCCAGGTAAATCCATAAAATTTTGGTACGCATCAATGGCTTGATCGTATTTTCCGGTACGGTATAAAGCTTCCGCTTTCCAATAATTAGCTTTGTCTGTAAACGTTTGTGTGTAAGGATACATCAAGGATTGATTGAACAAATGAATCGCAGAATCCATTTCCAAATTATTAAATAAATCTACGCCTCTAAAATACGCTACTTGCTGAAAAGTTGTTTTTAATTGATCGTTTAAAGGATGAATTTTTTCAATCGAATTCAATGCTTCTTGATAATTTTTTGTGCTCAAATAAACGTTCACTAAATAATTATACGCTTCCTCTAAATGCGGAGAATTGGGATATTGATTGATGTATTGATTGAAAGCGTCAATGGCTTCGTTAAAAGGATTGAAAGATAATTCATAACACAATTTCGCATAATTAAACAAGGCATTTTCCTGAATTACTTTATCGAAATTCATTTTTGAAGCGGTGCCGAAAGCGCTGCGTGCAAAGGATTTATTATTTAATTGAATGTAACAATCTCCGATATGATAATACGCATTTTGAGAAAGAGAATCCTCATTAGAAGTGGCGTTTTGAAAATGAGTAATGGCATCGGAATAATTTCCGGCTTTGTACAAAGCATAACCTAACTCATACGAATCGGAAGGAGAAAGCGTACCAACGGATTTTTCATAACGTTGTAAATACGGAATCGCTTCCGCATAACGCGACGTACGATAATACGATTCTCCGATAATCCTTGCTATTTCTGGTGCGCGTGCTGTATTGCCAGAATCCAACATTGGTTTTCCGTACAAAATTACGCTGTCGTATTTGGCTTCTAAATAATAAATTTGAACAATGTAATACGGAACAATTTTTCCGAAACTCGCATCGTGACTTAATCTTAAAAAACCTTGCAAAGCGATCTCGTAATTTTTTTGATCGTAAGAAATGTGGGAATAATAATAATTTGCCGGAACTGAATATTTGGTGTCTAAATCTTTTATCTCATAAAAAGAAAATTTCGCGCTGTCTAATTTTTCCAATTTAAAATAACTGTATCCTTTTTTGAAATAATATTCTGGTGATTCGTCTTTGTTCAAATCATACACATCCACTTTATCAAACCACACAATGGCATCTTTGTATTTCTTTTTTCGGTAATTGTATTTTCCCAAATAGAAATAGGCTTTTTTAACTTTCGGACTTTCTGGATGATTGGTAATAAAATTTCGTAAACGTAATTCTCCGTCTTTATTAAAAAGCTCGATTCCGCAAATGGCTGCGTAATATTCCGCGTCAATTCTTATTTGCGAATTAAAATCGTGTGTAGCAATTGTTTTGTCGAAGAGATGCTGCGCCGAACCAAAATTTTGTTTTTGAAAAAGCGAAACGCCTAATTTAAAATCAGCATCGTCGTCGGTATATATAGCAGATTTTTGAGCATTTGCATGCGTGTAAATTTGCATAGAAAGCGCAAAAACAAAGACGGATACAACCGATTTAAATTTAAAATTCATCGTTGGTTTAGGGTATAAAAGCGGGGGTAAAGTTACAGTCGAATAAACCTTTGGACTTTTAAGAAGCTTAAAGTTATTAACCTTTGCTTGTTGATACAGTCATTTTAACATAATTTAGTATTTCGAATAAAAATTTCGATTCGAAAAATTATTTTTTTGACTCGTAAAAAAACACTGCTCGAAAAATTATTTTTTCAAAGCCATTTATTTATTAAATCAAATTTCGATGTCATTCTTCGAAATCTGCCAAAGAAAAAGCTATCCTAAATCCTCTTCAAAGGAAAGTACCTTTTTAGTTACGCTTGTTTCCTTGGAGAAGGGTGGAGATGAGGCTCTTTTATTCTCTTGCCATGTCGTATACGATGACGAGAGCAACGATTATTTTGCTTGCAGTGTCGTTTATTTAAAAGTGAGCATCAATTATTTTGGTGTGAGAGACAATTATTTTACCATCACCTGAAATTATGGCAGTCGCAGTGTCGTTTATTTTAAGAGTGAGCATCAATTATTTTACTGCGAGCATCAATTATTTTGGTGTGAGAAACAATTATTTTACCATCAGATGCAATTATGGCAGTTACAGACTCGATTATTTTACTCGCAGTGTCGTTTATTTAAGAGTGAGCGTCAATTATTTTACCGTCAGCATCAATTATTTTACCATCACCTGAAATTATGGCAGCCTGAGCAACGGTTATGAAAGTTGCAGACTAAATTACTTCCTTTCGCGCAGAATCCGAATCAAGTTCGGAATGACATCTTAAATTTTCATCTTTATTAATTAGTATCTTGCCAAAGCAAGTTTAAAAATGAAGAATTAAGAATTGGCATTTTATTGTTTTCATAAAGCTTTCAAGCAAATGTTTTTAGCGTAGGCTTTTGTAAGCAGCCTTGTTTGAATCCGCTTTTTGCGGATGAGTTTGGCTGCGCGGAAAAACTTTTGTGTAGAAATCTCTGAAAAGAATAAACAGCCTTGAATTTTTGGTTCTTTTTTTTCAAGAAAAAAGAACGTTAAAGAAAATAGCGGATAGAATTACTTTTATCTCTTCTTTCTTTTATTTTACAAACAAAAGAAAGAAGCAAAGAAAAATTCAAGGCTTGGATTCCTCATTTCATTTTAGCTTCCTGAAGGCTATTCATCGGGTGATTTCCTCGTTACACTCGGAAATCCCAATCTCATCACGCCTTCTTTTTGCTAAAATTTTATTCGCAATCCGATGCCGTTTTCTAACTTATAAAACTAATTTTGTGGCAAGAAAAATATAGGCTATTTTTGAAACGGAAAATGAAGAAAACAGGTTGCAATCTGATAAGCAGAGTGTAAGACAAAAATTTTACTAATAAAACACATGGCACGAAAAAAAGCAAATAGCGACCTACCATCTTTTGACGAATTGATTATCCCAACAGTTAAAGCTCTTAAAGAATTAGGGGGCTCTGGGACAGTTGAAGAAATTAATAATAAAGTTTACGGTATTGCAAAAATTTCGGACGACATTTTACAAATTCCACATGGTGATGGAGGAACAACAATTGAAGTTGATTATAGACTTGCTTGGAGTAGAACTTATCTCAAAAAATTTGGACTTCTTGAAAACTCATCTCGCGGAATTTGGGCATTAACAAAAGCTGGCATAGATGTTAATAAACTGGACTACATCGAAATTGTAAGAGTTGTAAGGGAACAAGTCAAGCCAAATTTACCCAAAACAAAAACTGATACGGAGATAGTTGAAAAAATTGTGCAAAAGTTTATAGAAGAGACATTTAATCCAGAAGAGTGGAAAGAAAGACTTTTAAATGTTCTTTACAAAATAAAACCTGACGCATTTGAGCGTTTATCTCAAAGACTTTTAAGGGAAAGTGGTTTTTTTCAAGTAGAAGTTACTGGAAAAGCTGGTGACGGAGGAATTGACGGAAAAGGAATTGTTCGAGTAAACGGACTTTTAAGTTTCTATGTAATTTTTCAATGCAAACGTTACAAAGGCTCCGTGACACCGAAAGATATGAGAGAATTTAGAGGCGCAATGATTGGCAGAGATGTAAAAGGGTTATTTATTACGACTGGAACTTTTACCAAAGAAGCAATTAAAGAAGCGACGAGAGATGGTGCGCCACCAATTGACTTAGTAGACGGCAATCTTCTTTGCGACAAATTAAAGGAATTTAACTTAGGTGTTGAAACAAAATTAACCGAGACAGTAGAAATAAAAAATGAATGGTTAAAGAATTTGTAATACGCTCTCAGCCTATCAAAAATTCTGAATCGAGTTCAGAATGACAATCCTAAATCGAAAAAAAATATAAAATCAATATTAAAAAATGACTATCGAAAATTTTCAAAAAATAATTTCTCAGGGAATTCCCTCTGAGTTACCAGAAATAAAACCTTTTGAGGAAGCAATCAATCACGCGCCAAAGCGAAAAGATATTTTATCTGCGGAAGAAAAAAAGTTGGCTTTACGAAATGCTTTGCGTTATTTCGATAAAAAGCATCACGCTATTTTATCCAAAGAATTTGCAAAAGAACTCAAGGATTTCGGACGTATTTACATGTATCGTTTTCGTCCTGATTATAAAATTTATGCCCGCCCGATAAACGAATATCCTCACAAAAGCAAGCAGGCTGCGGCAATTATGCACATGCTCAGTAATAATTTAGATTATGCTGTGGCGCAACATCCGCACGAATTGATTACGTATGGCGGTAACGGTGCGGTTTTCCAGAATTGGGCGCAATATCTTTTAACGATGAAGTATTTATCGGAAATGACGGATGAGCAAACATTGGCAATGTATTCTGGTCATCCGATGGGATTATTTCCTTCGCACAAAGAGGCGCCACGTGTGGTTATAACCAACGGAATGATGATTCCGAATTACAGTAAACCGGACGATTGGGAACGTTTTAACGCTTTGGGCGTAACGCAATATGGACAAATGACAGCAGGTTCATTTATGTATATCGGTCCGCAAGGAATTGTGCACGGCACAACGATTACTGTTTTAAATGCAGGAAGAAAATTTACAAAAGGTGGAACTGGCTTAGGCGGAAAAGTCTTTGTTTCCGCAGGTTTAGGAGGAATGAGCGGAGCACAACCAAAAGCTGCTGTTATTGCGGGAGCAATTGGCGTTATTGCAGAAGTAAATCCGAAAGCTACGCAAACGCGCCATTCGCAAGGTTGGGTAAATGAGGTGTTTGATGATTTAGATAAATTAATTATTCGCATCGAAAAAGCAAGAGCTGCCAAAGAATCCGTATCACTTGCGTATCAAGGAAACGTAGTTGATTTGTGGGAAAAGTTTGCGAAGGAAAACGTAAAAGTAGAATTAGGTTCAGATCAAACATCGCTTCACAATCCTTTTGCTGGTGGTTATTATCCGGCAGGAATTTCTTTTGAGGAATCAAAAAAAATGATGGCAGAAAATCCGGAACAATTTAAAAAAGAAGTTCAAAAAACATTGGTGCGTCATGTAGCAGCTGTCAATAAAATGACCGCTTCTGGAACTTATTTTTTCGATTATGGAAATGCTTTCTTATTGGAAGCAGGAAGGGCAGGAGCAGATGTTTTTAGAAAAGGCGATACCGAAAAAAAACTTTTCAAATATCCATCTTACGTGCAAGATATTTTAGGTCCGATGTGTTTCGATTACGGTTTCGGCCCGTTTAGGTGGGTCTGTACTTCTGCGGATGCAAAAGATTTAGAAATTACCGATAAATTGGCGGCAGATGTGTTGGAAGAAATGTTGAAAACGGCTCCTGATGAAATTAAGCAACAACTCAACGATAATTTAATTTGGATAAAAGCTGCGCAAGAAAATAAATTGGTAGTTGGCTCGCAAGCGCGTATTTTATATGCCGACGCAGAAGGTCGCGTGAAAATTGCAAGTGCGTTTAATAAAGCCATTCGCGAAAAAAAAATTTCCGCGCCCGTTGTTTTGGGAAGAGATCATCACGATGTTTCCGGAACGGATTCGCCTTATCGCGAAACATCTAATATTTACGATGGCTCACAATTTACAGCAGATATGGCGGTGCAAAATTTTGTGGGCGATGCTTTTCGCGGAGCTACTTGGGTGTCCTTGCATAATGGCGGTGGAGTTGGTTGGGGGGAAGTTATCAATGGCGGTTTCGGAATGGTGTTGGATGGAACGGATGATGCCGATAGACGCTTAACAGCAATGTTGCATTGGGATGTAAACAATGGAATTGCGCGCAGAAGTTGGGCGCGAAACGAAGAAGCGTTGTTCGCGATTAAACGTGAAATGCAACGCACGCCCAATTTAAAAGTTACGCTTCCTAATATTGTTGATGACGATTTGCTGGAAAATTTATTTTAAAAGATTTATGTTTCTATTATTCTCTTAATTTCTTTTTTCTTAATAAAAAAGAAACAAAAAATCAAAAAAAAGTTATCAGCTTGCACACAAGCAGGCTCAGCCTCCGCTACTTTTTCTGGCTTACGCTCCACTTTGAATTCTCATTTGAAAAAATATTTTTTTCGGCATAGGATTTCGAATAAAATTTTCGCAAAATGAAAGCGTGATGAGATTGGGATTTCCGAACGTGTGAGGAAATCAGCCATTAGAATAACTAAAATGAAATGAGAAAGCTAAGTCTTGAATTTTTGGTTCTTTTCTTTCAAGAAAAAAAGAACGCAAGAAAAAATATTTTAAAGCAGTTTTAATTCAAAATTAAAAGTTGTGCTACGGTATGTATTTATATATTTGTTTTAGAATATGAAAAAACAATCTTTTTTTTTACTCCTTTATTTTACTTTAATAATTGGTAAAGCCCAAACCAATTCTTATCCAGATAGCTTATTGAGCGTTCTTAAAACATCTAAGGAAGACAGTGAGAAAGTAAAAACCCTGAATGAGCTGGCATGGGAATACAGTTCATCTGATCTCAAAAAAGCAAGAGCCTATGGTAAGAATTCCGTGGACTTAGCTACCAAATTAAACTTTTATAAAGGCCGTTCATCTGCTTACAATACCCTAGGAAACGTAGCCAGCGATGAAGGAAAAAACGATGAAGCTCTTGGGTTTTATTTATTATCGTTAAAAGATAAAGAAACGATAAAAGACAAGAAAGGGATTGCCACCGTAAACAATAACATTGGCATTATTTATAGGATAAAAGGTGAATTTAAACAAGCATTGAATTATTATAATACCGCATTAACCATCCGGCAGGAATTAAATAACAAACAAGGTATTGCCGATTGTTATAATAACATTGCCAACATCTACAGGGATGAATTAAGGTTTGATGAGGCTATTAATTATATGGAAAAATCTATTGAAATAAAATCTGAACTCGGTGATAAAAGAGGGATTGCTTTTACATATAATAACATGGCAACAATTTACGATGATAAATCTGATTTTACGCTTGCGCTGCAATACAATTACAAAGCGGCAAAATTTTTAGAGGAAATAAAAGATATAAATTCTTTAATAACTGTTTACAATAACATTGCTGTTATAAATAAAAAATTAAGAAATTATCCCGATGCGATAAAGTATAGTAAAATGGCACTTACCATTGCTGAAAAAGTTGGGAACAAATCTTACGCTGTTAATATATATACAAACCTTGGCGAAATATACTTGGACATAAAAAACGAAAAAGAAGCAAAAGCTAATTTTGAAAAAGGATTATCATTAGCTACCCAAACTGGGGAAAAGGATGACGAGGCTCAAATATATGAAGGTTTAGGTGCGTATTATGAGAATACAAATGATTTCAAAAGGGCCGAATTAAACTATACGCATGCCATTCAATTGGCAGAGCAGATGGGTAAGGCAAGAGATATAGCAAGGTATTCGTATGATTTAGCTACATTTTATTACAAACAAAAAGAAAATACTCTCGCAGAAAAATTGCTCAATAAAACAATCGGTATTTGCAAAAAAAACGGATTGAAAGCAGATCTGAAAAAAGCCTATAAAACATACGCTGATCTATATGAAAACAATTTAAATAACCCGAAAAAAAGTATTGTGTATTATAAACTTTACTGCAAACTCAACGACTCTTTATTCTCTGAAAATATTGCTCAAAAATTTGCACAGCAACAAACACTTTATGAAACCGAAAAAAAAGAAGCTGAAATAAAATTTTTAAAACAACAAGAAAAAATTAGTTCCATACAGTTGGAAGAAGAAAAGCTAATTGTGCAAAAAAGAAACTATTTATTAATTGCAAGCATCTTGGTTATTTTATCTCTTTGTTTTGGCGGCTATTTTTATTTTTCTCGACAAAAAATTAAAGCCATTCAAAAACAAGAACAAGCGGTTAGAGAAACCGAAGAAAATGAGCGTTTACGAATAGCAAAAGACATTCACGATGATTTAGGTTCTGGTCTTTCTAAAATTAAATTTCTTAGCGAAGTAATAGCAACAAAAGCAGAAAACAATCCAGAAATTCAATCGAGCATAAAATCTATATCCGAAACATCTGTAAATTTAGTAGATAATATGCGCGATTTAATTTGGGCATTGAACCCAGAAAACACAACCTTAGATAGTCTTATAGCGCGCATAAGAGAATATAGCAGAGATTACCTAAATGATTTTTCTATGGATGTATCACTCGATTTCCCTGAAAATATCCCAAACTATAAAATCTCTAAAGAGGCGCATCGAAATATTTTCTTTATGGTAAAAGAGTGTTTACAAAACATTGTAAAACATGCCAAAGCTACAGATGTATACATACAAGTGGTAGTTACTGCCGAGCAATTACAGATTACTATTACAGATAATGGTATTGGTTTAGATAATCAAAATAAAGAAGGTAATGGATTAAGAAATATTAAGTATAGAGCTAAAATTATTAATGCTAAAGCCACTTTTAATTCTATTCAAACCCAAGGACTTGAAATAAAAATTGACGTGCCTATTCAAAATATCAAAAAAACATAATACTACTTTTGTAGTAGAAATAAATAGTAAACATCTTATAGCTTTGCAACATGCAAATTACAGTTGGAATTATAGAAGATGAAAAAGAAATTGGCGAAAGCATGATGTCTCTTATTAATGAAAGTGAAGGCTTTTCATGCATCCATATTTTTGAAAATGCACAACAAGCTCTTGATAAAATCCCTACATTAAAATTAGATGTTGTGTTAACTGATATTCATCTTCCAGATAAATCAGGTATAGAATGTATTATTGAACTAAAACCTAAATGTCCTAATACACAATTTTTAATGTGTACTTCTTTTGAAGATACCGAATCTGTATTTAAGGCATTAAAAGCAGGAGCTACGGGTTATCTCACAAAAACTACGCAGCCATCTAAATTGTTAAATGCTATTGTTGATATATATAAAGGCGGCTCGCCAATGAGCAGCCATATTGCTCGAAAAATTGTAGCATCTTTTAGTAATACAGATTACAATAAAGAGCTTGAAAAATTGTCTCAGCGTGAACAAGAGATATTGCAATTACTTTCAAAAGGATTGCGCTATAAAGAAATTGCCGATAAACTTTTTGTGAGTACAGAAACCGTAAGAACTCATATACGCAACATATACCAAAAGCTACAGGTAAACTCAAGAACCGACGCTTTAAATAAAGTATTTAAAAAATAAAGATTACTACTAAAGTGTGATTGTATAACTGCATTCATAAGGCGAGTTTTGTAAAAAAAACAACAACAACACTTTATGAAAAAATCTTTACTTGGAAAATTATCTCAGCGTGAGCAAGAGGTTGTTCCACTTCTGGCAGATGGATTACGCTATAAAGAAATTGCCGAAAGCCTTTGTTTAAGTACCGAAACCATTAGAACCCATGTACGCAACATCTATAAAAAATTAGAAGTTAGTTCGCGCACAGAAGCATTAAATAAAATTTATAAAAGAGTGTCCTAATATTTTACTACTAAAGTGGTATTTGATACTAATTAACTGTTATAGACTTTTGTTCCGAACAAATAAAAAACATGAAAAACATGAAAAAAATAATTACAACTATTTTATATGCTGTTACAGCTCTTTCAGTAAATGCACAAACCTGGAGCACGGTTGGTCAAGGAATTGAAGATAAAGTATATAGCTTATATCCTGACACCGTAAATAATGTACTTTATGCAGGTGGAAGTTTTGGAGCTGGTATTAGTAGTAATGGAGATACTGTGTTTGCAATGAAAATTATAAAATGGGATGGAACAAACTATTCGGCATTAGGTAGTGGTATGCAACACAATAGCAGAGTTTATGCAATTACAAATTATAATGGTAATTTATATGCAGGTGGCAGCTTTGATTCAGCAGGTAGCATTCTTTCTCACCGCATTGCCAAATGGGACGGAACAGCTTGGTCTCCTTTAGGGACAGGAACAAATGGTGATGTTTATACATTAGCAGTTTATAACGGAGAACTTTATGTTGGAGGGGAGTTCAGCACTGCAGGAGGTATCTCAATTAACGGTATTGCTAAATGGAACGGAACAGCATGGTCTGCATTGGGAACAGGAAATACAGGAAATGGTGTTTATGCATTAGCTGTTTATAATGGAGAGTTGTATGTTGGTGGGAGTTTCACTATTGCAGGAGGCGTTGCCGTAAATAATATAGCCAAGTGGAATGGAACAGCGTGGTCGGTTGTGGGCACGGGAATATCAGGTGCGAATAACAATGTTTTATCATTAGCTGTTTATAATGGCGAATTGTATGCTGGTGGCAGTTTCACTACAGCAGGAGGCAATTCTGCGAATAATATTGCTAAATGGAATGGAACAGTATGGTCTGCTGTAGGGACTGGAGGTGTGAACAATTATGTTAGGTCATTAACTAATTATAATGGAGAGCTTCATGTCGGAGGTGATTTCACCACAGCAGGAGGAAATACTGCTAATAGTGTCGCTAAATGGAATGGTTCAAGTTGGAGCACTTTTGGACTAGGAACAAATAACTCAGTGCAAGCTTTAACATCTTATAAAGGAGATTTGTATGTAGGTGGTTTGTTTTCACAAATTGATGGTAATGCAATAAATTACCTTGCTAAATTAAACAGTAGCCTAGCAGCTATTCAAGAGATAATATTAAGTTCTAATTTCAATATCTACCCTAATCCTTTTCACACAACTTTATTTATCGAAACAGAAAACATTGGTTCAAACACGGAGTTTGTATTGTATGATTTGTTAGGCAAAGAAGTAATGAAAAAAGTAATTACAAATTCTCGTACCGAGCTCTACAGAGGTGACCTTCCTGCGGGTTTGTATTTTTACCAGCTTCGTACCACAACACAAATAATTAAAACAGGAAAGGTTGTGATTGAGTAAACAAACTGGGGAAGTTTATTTCTTAAAGGCTGAAAACAGATAAGGGTATTCTAATCAAGAAATTCATTAAACAATAAATTAAAAAGAAACCCTTTAAAATAAAAACACCATGAAAAAACTATTTACACTATCAATTGGCATCTTAAGCATCAATGCGGTATGTGTAGGACAAGGCAGTGCCGACCAATGGAAATACGGCTCAAGCAATCCCACAGGAACTAGGTATGCTGATTTTTCTCCGAAAGATTATAGTCCAGCCGTTGCAGTGAAAAGAGAGAAGTATGAAGCTCCTGCTAAAACTATGGGAATACAACCAAAAAAGAAAGGAAAACTTTGGGGGTTTGCTGACGCTCATGGCAAATGGTTAATTCAACCACAATGGCCACGATCTACTAATTTTGGAGATAATCCTAGCACTATTGTTTACACCTCAACAAATGGAAATTTTGCAGGAGGTGTTATAAGGGTAATTGACAGAGATGGAAAATATTTAACAGGAAGCTATTATATGCAAGGTGACGATTGTCACAATGAGGATGATGGAGAAGGTCACAGTTGGAACTACATTACGGCATATAAAAAACCTTTAAAAAGCGGTGACACAACTAATCAAATGTTTATTTATAATCTCGCTACAATGGACTCCATATTATTACCCAAAGGGTTAGAAATAGATCGAAAAGAATTTGATGGACTAAGGCTATGCCAGTATCATTCAATTAGGAGTGTGCAATACTCTACCAAAATATTTGCAATTATAGATGTTTATAATTTAAAGATTATGGCAGATAATTTAGAGCAATATGATCATATAGATTATCCTATGTCATATTTTGAAGTAAATACTTATATAGACACTTATACCTTAAATAGTAACAGGATAGTTGTAAAAAAGAATAACAAGTATGGATACATAAATATAAGGGGAGAAGTTGTAATCCCTTTGCAATATGATAATGCAGATTGGTTTAGAAATGGAATAGCCGATGTAGAAAAAGACGGAGTGAAGTTTAAGATAGATGTAAATGGTAAAAAGGTGGAGTAGCCTGCCGCATTCCTAATAAATCGAGCTTTAAAAAAATAAGTTAAACTTTTAAAACTGAAATAAAACTATTTGCAGGTATAGATATTTTTATCTATTGATAAATATTTCAGTACGTTTTAGTTTTGCTGCAAAAAAAATTAGGCATCTGAAAAGAGCAAATAAGTAGTATAAACAATTAAATAATAAACTAATAAAAACAAAACAAAATGAAAAAACAAGTAAAATTAATTTTCGGCTTATTTCTAACAACAGCAATACTGTTAAATTCAGGTTGTGCAACTCTGTTTGGAACAAGAACAAACAATGTAGTTCTCTATGATGCTCCTGCCGACTTAACAGTAACAGATAACGGGGTGCCAGTACAAACAGAGAGGGTTTTTTCTCACGGCAAGGAAAAAAGCCATTATGCAAGTCAATATTCAACTATCTATTCATATTATACAACTGGTTTAAAATTAGATAAAAAAATTAAACATAAACTTGAATTAACATCCGCTGGAAAAACAGGAACAATTGTTCTTAAATCAAAAGTAAAAGGGATTTTTATTGTACTTGATATTTTTTCAACTGGTCCTATTGGTTTGTTCATTGATGGTTTCAGTAAAAATTGGAAAGCACTTAAACCAAGACGGATAGATACTCCGGCAATTATTAATGGAACTAAATCACGTAGAGCAAAACGCCTTGAAAAAGATCTCGAAAAATCATTGAAAAATAAATAAAATGTAAGCGTCTATTATTTAAGTGTTCAGCAAAACGCAACTTTACTGAGCGTTTTGCTGAACGGACGCAAATTTATTAAAGACTTTTGATATATTATTTTATGAACTTATGAATAAGTTAATCCACAAGAAGGATGTGTCAAATCAAATGTAATTGATATGATTCAAAAAAATAATTTATGTATAAAAAAATAATTTTTTTAGGACTTTTTATAACTTGTATTGGTAAACTCAAATCACAAGTTGTTTATGTTGATCCTAATTTAATAAGAGGAGATATTTCTTTTACTCAAATGAATTTAAAATTTGAAGGAATCCCTGTTCGTAAAGCAATAGGCTTACATACAAAAGTTGGTGGGCGAATTATTTCAGTACGTTTTAGTTTTGCTGCAAAAAATATAGGCATATAAAAAGATACTAACAATTAAATAATAAACCAATAACAAAACAAAATGAAAAAACTACTAATTATCACCATCGTTCTACTCGGGATGAGCATGGGCGCTAATGCTCAAGCCATATTTTCAGGGAGCACTTCTCATTCTTCTTATTCTTCTTATTTTTTATCCAACACTTCCGGTTCTCCACGGGCTTGCGGAAATAATAGTAATGGACAATTGGGCGATGGAACAAAAACGGATAGATCTATGCCAGTTCGGGTGAGTGGACTATCAGGCGTCACCGCAATATCAGCAGGAGAATCTCATTGCCTATTTCTGAAAAAGGATAGCAGTGTTTGGTCCTGTGGAAGTAATGAAGATGGCCAATTGGGTGATGGAACCGATACAGATAGACTCACACCGGTAAAGTTGAGCGGGTTAACAGGCATCATCGCAATAGC
>JBDTAC010000069.1 GCA_039924845.1 Bacteroidia bacterium | reverse complement strand
ATCGGCATATAAATCTGGTAAAATTTGGTACATATAATTCAAATTTAAAAAAACTAAGCGGCGATTTGTTTCCTGATAACTACCGTAAACTTGAGAAATAGATTCGAACAAAGGTGCGCCAGTAGGGCAAATAAACGTATGTCCGTGCCAATAACTTGCCCACAAACTTATGTGGTATTTCGATTCAATTTGCACATTGTAATACGCGCCATTGCCTTCAATAAAATCTTCTAAATATAAATACATGTAACGCGATCCATTGCGGTATCCAACAGAATAATTATCGCTTTCAATCTTGGTGATAAAACCATGGTATTTGGATAAATCCAGTACAAAATTCATTCCTACCGCACCGTTCAGCAAAGTTTCGTATTTACGAACCGGATCGCTGTCAATTTGCCCGCCGTGATGATTGATTAAATATTGTACTGGTATTTGAATTTTAAATACATCGCTTGGCTCAAAAATGGTGAATTTCGAGGAAAGTCCGCTTATAATATGTTCTTGATACGTAGAACCAGGATATTCCTGCGACGCCCAATTAATCCACAAATCCACCCAAACTCTCTTCTTATTAATTTTTGCTTGAATACCATTTTCGAGTGGATTAGTAATACGATTTTCATAGCTAAACAAAGGCTCAATGTATTGATGATCCATGCAGCCTTCGTAATTTCCATATTGTAAAGAATAGCCATTTTTTTGTAATTTTAAATTAAAAACAGGCGCTATTGTTGTGAAATTTGGATTTCCAAAATCTTTTCGCGCAAACATTCCTAAATCAATTCGGAGGTAAGGATTGACAACGTAAGCCAAGCGCGAATTTAATTCGGTTCCAAACAAAGTTTCTCCGCTCACAATTGGACCAAAATATTCTGTGTTTTGTAAAAAATTAAAATCATTAAAAGCCAGTATTAATTTATTTGTATCCTTCGCAGAGAAATTATAGGAAGTTTGCAAAGCCTCGCTGTTTATCTGTGAAAATGAGGTAAATGAAATCCCGATAAAAAGGAGTAGGAAAATTTTTTTCATAAAATGTTAGGTCAAAAAAATATTTTTTTAAAAGAAATTTTGAATGGCAAATGTAGGAGAGTTTTTCGAAAATTTCTTTTTTGATTATTAGAAATGAATTAAAAGCGAATTGGCAATCCAGCTTTTTCCTATTTTTGGCTTCTGTAAAAAATAATTTTTCAAATGAAATATACCGTTTCTTATACGAATCCACATCGTCACTTTATAGATATTGAAATGGCGATTGACAATTTAAAAACGAACACGCTGAATGTGCAAATTCCGGCGTGGCGACCTGGTCGTTACGAATTGGGAAATTTTGCTAAAAATATCCAGAAATGGAAGGCTTTTGACAGTAAAGGCAACGAATTGAAGTCAAAAAAATTAACCAAAGATTGTTGGCAAATTGAAACCAAAAACTGCGAAATAGTTTTTATTCGCTACAATTATTATAGTGCCGAATTAAATGCAGGCTCTACTTTTTTGGATGAAAAACAATTGTACATAAATCCTGTGAATTGCTTTCTATATGTGCCGGAGCGAATGAATGAAAAATGTGAAATCGAATTACAAATTCCGGACGATTATAAAATTGCGACTTCTTTGCATCACGAAGGAAAAAATAATTTGAGTGCTGAAAATTTTCACGAATTGGCAGACAGTCCGCTAATTGCGAGCAACAGCCTGAAGCATTCTCAATTTATTTTAGATGGCGTTGAATTTAATCTTTGGTTTCAAGGCGAATGCAAATTGAATATACCGAAAATAATCGGCGATTTTTTTATATTCATCAACGAGCAATTTGTAACGATGCAAGGGTGTCCGGTAACGGAATACCATTTTTTATTTCAACTGATGCCACAAAAAATTCATCATGGCGTAGAGCATCTAAAATCAACAGTTATAGCCGTTGGACCTTCTTATAAAATGTTGCAGGACGATGCTTTTTTTAACGAATTTTTGAGCGTGAGTTCGCACGAATTATTTCACAGTTGGAACATCAAAACCATTCGTCCGATTGAAATGATGCCTTACGATTATACCAAAGAAAATTATTCGCGTTTGGGTTATGTTTGCGAAGGAAACACTACGTATTACGGAGATTATATGCTTTTTCGTTCTGGCGTTTTTTCCGAAACTGATTATTTTAAATGTTTTAACGGACAACTTCAAAAGCATTTCGACAATTACGGACGTTTCAATATGAGCGTTGCCGATTCGTCTTTTGATACTTGGTTAGATGGTTACAGTCAGGGCGTTCCCGATCGGAAAACTTCTATTTATACAGAAGGCTGTTTGATTGCTTTTATGATTGATATGCTGGTTCGAAAAAATACTCAAAACAAAAACTCGTTGGATACTGTGATGCGTTGTTTGTATAACGATTTTGGCAAAAAACAAAAAGGGTATTCCGAAGCGGATTATAAAAAAATAGTGGAAGAAACGGGTGGCTGTTCCTTCGATTCTCTATTCAACGACTTGGTTTGGAGAACAAAATCTTTTGAACCTTATTTGAACGAAACACTTTTTTATGTTGGCTTACAATTCACTGCTTCGCCTTCTAAAAAATCATGCGAAAGACATTTCGGATTTAAAATTTACGAAAACAATTCGGTGTGTAAAGTGTTAACTGTTGCGCCTGATTCTATTGCTGATTCTGCTGGATTGGCAGTGAATGATGAAATTATTTCCATCAATGGATTTGAGTTAAAGGATGATTTTAACGAGTGGTGTTCCCATTTCAGAAAAGAAAAAATAATTTTATCGGTGATGACCAATGGATTCCAAAAATCCATTGAAATGCAAGCTGTAAAAGACTCAGAGTACTATCCTGTTTATCAAGTTGAAAAAGTAAACGAAGCAACAGATGCTCAAAAAGAAGCGTATCGAATTTGGAGTGGAAAAAAATTCTAAGAGCGGGCTATTTTCCTTTTTCATCATCAATAACGCCTCAATAAATTTAGTACATTTGCCTTCCTTAAAAAAATAATTTTTGAACGATGTATTATAACAACATTCTCGAAACCATTGGAAATACGCCATTGGTGAAAATAAATAATCTGACAAAAGATGTAAAAGCTACCGTGTTGGCGAAAATAGAAACCACGAATCCTGGAAATTCTATTAAAGATCGGATGGCGCTTAAAATGATTGAAGATGCCGAAAAAGATGGTCGTTTGAAACCGGGTGCTACCATTATCGAAGGCACCAGCGGAAATACTGGAATGGGTTTGGCGATTGCCGCGATTATCAAAGGATATAAATGTATTTTTACTACTACAGATAAACAATCGAAAGAAAAAGTAGATGCCTTACGCGCCTTTGGTGCTGAGGTGATTGTGTGCCCGACGAATGTAGATCCAGAAGATTCACGC